>DASYCF010000796.1:0-5174 GCA_036500365.1 Byssovorax sp. | reverse complement strand
GTGCAGCTCATGGCGATCGACAACGTGACGCTCCACCGCGCCGAGATCGCGAAGGGCTCTCGCGTCAGCGTGGCGGAGGTCGTCCTCCGCGCCGGCAAGCTCGACGGCGTGAGCCTCGAGCTGGCGGACGGACACATCGTGAAGGTCGGCGTCGCCATGGTGCGCAGCCACTTCACCGTGGTCGATCCATAGCCGTCCGCCGCGCGCGCTCCCTGCATGCGGGGAACGGCCGGCAGGCAGGCCGCCTGCCTCGGCGTCGTCGACGACCTCGCCGCCGTGAAGTCGCGGAGACGCCCCCGAGCGGCTACGGTCGCGCGCGATGGAGAAGAAGAAGCTCCGCGTCGCCGTGCTCTTCGGCGGTCGCTCGGCCGAGCACGAGATCTCGCTCCTGTCGGCGCGCTTCGTGGTCGAGGCGCTCGACCGCGATCGCTTCGAGCCCGTGCTCGTCGGCATCGACAAGTCCGGTCGCTGGCTCCTGCAAGACGAGGCGCTGCTCCTCGGCGCGAGCCGCGATCCGCGCCTCGCTCGATTGAATCAGTCGATGCCCGACGTGAGCCTCCTCGCGCACCCCGCAGCCGATGGCGAGGGCGCGCTCGCCGTCGTCGGTCGCGCGGCCGAGTCGATCGACGTCGTGTTCCCCGTCCTGCACGGCCCGATGGGCGAGGACGGCGCCGTGCAAGGCCTGCTCGAGCTCGCGGGCCTGCCGTACGTCGGCGCGGGCGTGCTCGGCTCGGCGGTCGGCATGGACAAAGACGTCATGAAGCGGCTGCTCGCGCACGCCGAGCTCCCCATCTTGCCGTACGTGACCCTGCGCCGCGCCGCGTGCGAGCGGAGCCCGCGCGCCGCGCTCGACGCGTGCGAGGAGGCGCTCGCGTATCCCATGTTCGTCAAGCCCGCGAACCTCGGCTCGTCCGTCGGCGTGAGCCGCGCGGCCACGCGCGACGAGCTCGCGCGCGCCATCGAGCATGCGTTCGAGTTCGACGACAAGGTCGTCGTCGAAGAGGGCCTCGTGAAGCCGCGCGAGATCGAGTGCGCCATCCTCGGCGACGACGAGCCCATCGCGAGCGCGTGCGGCGAGATCGTCGTCGACCACGCCGACGGCTTCTACTCGTACGCGGCGAAGTACGTCGACGAGCACGGCGCGACGATCAAGATCCCGGCAGACCTCACGCCCGCCGAGGCGAACGCGGTGCAGCTCCTCGCGCTCGAGACGTTCCGCACGCTGTCGTGCAGCGGCCTCGCGCGCGTCGACTTCTTCCGCGCGATCGACGGGCGGCTCTACGTGAACGAGATCAACACGCTGCCCGGGTTCACGGCGATCTCGATGTACCCGAAGCTCTGGGAGGCGAGCGGGATCCCCGCGAAGGAGCTCGTCGCGAGGCTCGTCGATCTCGCGATCGCGCGCGCCGATCGCAAGAAGAAGCTCCGCACGAGCGTGTAGCATCCGCCGCCATGCGCGCCGTCGTGCTCCACGAGACGGGCGGGCCCGACAAGCTCGCCCACGAGACCGTCGTCGATCCGAAGCCGGGCGACGGCGAGGTGCTCGTGCGCGTCCGCGCGAGCGCCGTGTGCGGGCGCGATCTGGTCGATCGCCGCGGCGGCTTCCCGATGATGAAGCTCCCGACGATCCTCGGCCACGAGATGGCCGGCGAGGTCGTCGAGCTCGGCCCCGGCGGCGACGCGACCGGCCTCGCCGTCGGTGATCGCGTCGTGAACCTGCACCGGCCGAGCTGCATGAGCTGCGCGCGCTGCCTCGGCGGCGAGCCGGTCCTGTGCGAGCGCGCGTGGCAGAGCTTCGGCCACACGGTCGACGGCGCGTACGCCGAGCTCGTCGTCGCGCACCACCGCGCGCTCGTGAAGGCGCCCGCGAGCCTCTCGTTCGAGGTGCTCTCGACGCTCATGTGCACGGCCGGCGTCGCGCTGTTCGCCCTCCGCGCGCGCGGCCGCCTCGCGCTCGGCGAGACGGCGCTGATCACGGGCGCGAGCGGCGGCGTCGGCGCGATGGCGATCGGCGTCGCGAAGAACATGGGCGCGCGCGTCGTCGCCACGACGACGAGCCCCGCGAAGGTCGACGCGCTGCGCGAGCTCGGCGCCGATCACGTCGTCGTCAGCGCGAACGGCCGGTTCGACGACGAGGTGAAGCGCGTGACCGACGGCGGCGCCGACCTCGCCCTCGAGCTCACCGGCAGCGCGACCTTCACCGGCGCGCTCCGCAGCGTGCGCCGCGGCGGCCGCGTGGTCGTCGTCGGGAACATCGAGGCGGAGAAGGTCGCGCTCAACCCCGGCTACCTCATCCTCCACGGCCTCACCGTCACGGGGTCGGCGTCGTGCGCGCACAGGGACCTCGCCGACGTGTTCGATCTCGTGTCGCGCGGCGCGTTGAAGCCGCGGATCGACCGCGTGTTGCCGCTCTCCGACGCGGCGGAGGCGCACCGGCTCCTCGGCGAGCGAGCCGTCGTCGGCCGCGTCGTCCTCGTCCCCTGACGCGCGGCGCCGCGCACACGTGACCGTTCCGTGACGACGGGGGCGAGGCGCCGTGACGTCGATCGTCGATCCTCGCCGCCGTGCAGAACTCGAACGCTCCGTTCCTCGTCAAGGCGCCGTCGAGGATCGGACCCGCGCAGGTCTTCAACTTCCTCGGCATCGTCGCGATCCACGTCTTCACCGTGTACGCCTTCGTGCGCGGCGCCTCGTGGAAGCTCGCGGCGCTCGCGCTCGCGACGTACCTCGTGCGCATGTTCGCGATCACAGCGGTCTACCACCGCTACTTCGCGCACCGCGCGTTCAAGACGAGCCGCGCGTTCCAGTTCGTGCTCGCGCTCCTCGGCGCGACGGCGACGCAGAAGGGCCCGCTCTGGTGGGCGGGCACGCACCGCGACCACCACAAGTACTCCGACACCGACCGCGACGTGCACAGCCCGCTGCGGCGCGGCTTCTGGTACGCGCACATGGGCTGGTGGCTCGGCGGCGAGCACGAGCCGAACGACCACGCGCGCATCCGCGACTACGCGGGCTACCCCGAGCTCCGCTGGCTCGACCGCTACCACTGGGTCGGCCCCTTCGCGATGATGGCGGCGCTGGCGTGCTTCGGGCTCGACGCGTTCCTGTGGGGCTACGTCGTCTCGACGTGCGCGCTCATGCACGGCACCTTCACGATCAACTCGCTCGCGCACGTGTTCGGCTCGCGCAGGTTCGCGACGACGGACACGAGCCGCAACAACTTCACGCTCGCGCTGATCACCCTCGGCGAGGGCTGGCACAACAACCACCACCACTACCAGTCGAGCGCGCGCCAGGGCTTCTACTGGTGGGAGATCGACGTGTCGTTCTACGTGCTCAAGGCGATGAGCGTCGTCGGCCTCGTGTGGGATCTGCGCCCCGTACCCGAGCACGTGATGAAGAAGGACCTCCTCGCCGACGTCGGCGAGCGCGCGCCGCTGCTCCTCGGCCGCGCGAGCGATCCTGCGATCGTCACCGACGCGGAGCCTGCCCTCGAGGGGTGAGCGGCCGTGCCGCTCAGTTCACCGACGACGCCTGCGAGCTCGAGGACGTCGAGCTCTCGCCGGTCTTCGGCTTCTCGGGCGTCTTGCCCCGCTCCTTCTGGCGCTCGCACGCGGCCTGGACGAAGCGGGCGAAGAGCGGGTGCGGCGTGGTCGGCCGGCTCTTGAACTCGGGGTGGAACTGGCAGCCCACGAAGTAGGGGTGATCCCGGAGCTCGATCATCTCGACGAGGCGGCCGTCGGGCGAGAGGCCCGAGAGCACGAGGCCCGCCTGCGTCATCGCGTCGCGGTAGCGGTTCGCGACCTCGTAGCGGTGGCGGTGCCGCTCGCTGATCTGCGTCGCGCCGTACGCCTCGGCCGCGATCGAGCCCTTCTCGAGCACGCACGGGTACGCGCCGAGGCGCATCGTCCCGCCCTTCTCGGCGACGGCGCGCTGGTCGGCCATGAGATCGATCACGAGGTCGGGCGCGTCGCGGTCGCACTCGACCGAGTTCGCGCGCGTCATGCCGCAGAGGTTCCGCGCGAACTCGACGACGGCGAGCTGCATGCCGAGGCAGATGCCGAAGAACGGGATCTTCTTCTCGCGCGCGAAGCGGATCGCCTCGATCTTGCCCTCGGTCCCGCGGTCGCCGAAGCCGCCCGGCACGAGGATGCCGTCGAGGCCCGAGAGCAAGAGCTCCGCGCCGCCGCGCGCCTCGAGCGCCTCGGAGTCGATGTACTCGAGGTCGACGCGCACGTCGTTCGCCATGCCGCCGTGCACGAGCGCCTCGTGGAGCGACTTGTACGAGTCTTTGAGGTGCACGTACTTGCCGACGACGCCGATCTTCACGGCGCCGCGCGCGGGCTTCTTGAAGCGCTCGGTGATGCGCTGCCAGCTCGAGAGCTCGGGCTGCCGCGACCAGATGTTGAGCAGCTCGGTGATCTTCTCGTCGATCCCCTCGGCGTGGAGCGCGAGCGGCAGCTCGTAGATGCACGCGACGTCGACCGCGGAGATGACGCACTCGACGGCGACGTTCGAGAAGAGCGAGATCTTCTCCTTCATCGAGCGCTGGAGCGGCCGGTCGCACCGACAAAGCAAGATGTCGGGCTGGATCCCGATCTCGCGCATCTCCTTCACCGAGTGCTGCGTCGGCTTCGTCTTCAATTCACCGGCGCTCGCGATGTACGGGACGAGGGTGACGTGGACGCTGATCGCGTTCTTGTCGCCGCTCTCGACCTTGAGCTGGCGGATCGCTTCGAGGAACGGGAGCGACTCGATGTCGCCGACGGTGCCGCCGATCTCGACGATCGCGACGTCGGCCCCTTCGGCGGCGGCGCGGACGCGGAGCTTGATCTCGTCGGTGACGTGCGGAATCACCTGCACGGTCCCCCCCAGGTACTCGCCGCGCCGCTCCTTCTGGATGACCGTCTGGTAGATCTGGCCGCTGGTGGCGTTGTTGAGACGGGTCATCCGCTGCGAGATGAACCGCTCATAGTGACCGAGGTCGAGGTCGGTCTCGGCGCCGTCGTCGGTGACGAACACCTCGCCGTGCTGCATCGGATTCATCGTCCCCGGGTCGACGTTGAGGTATGGATCCAGCTTCTGGATCGTCAGCTTGAGCCCGCGTGTCTCCAGCAGGCTGCCGATCGACGCCGACGCCAACCCCTTCCCCAGCGACGAGACCACCCCACCGG
>DASYCF010000795.1:0-4837 GCA_036500365.1 Byssovorax sp. | reverse complement strand
AACAGCACCTCGGAGGCAGACTCGGCCTTGAGCGTGATCGCGCGCTCGCTCGTGATCGCTGCGCCGTCGCCCGCCTCGAGCGTCTCGCCGAGGACGGTGACCTTCCCCTTCGTGACCTGCACCCACGCGCTGCGGCCCTCGGCCAGCGAATGCGTGACCTCGGCGCCGGCGTCGAGGAGCGACGCGTAGAGCGCGGCGTCCTGGTGAATCGTGAGCGAGCCCTCGCGCCCGTCGCTCGAGACCACGAGGCGGAGGCGGTTCGTCTTCTCGTCGTCCGTGAACGCGCGCTGCTCGTAGCCCGGCTCGAGACCGGCGCGCGCGGGGACGATCCAGATCTGGAGGAAGTGCACGGGCTCGGTCTTCGAAGCGTTCATCTCGCTGTGCGACACGCCGCGGCCCGCGCTCATGCGCTGCACGTCGCCCGGCTTGATGACGGACCCCGTGCCCATGCTGTCCTTGTGACCGAGCGCGCCCTCGAGGACGTACGAGATGATCTCCATGTCGCGGTGGCCGTGCGTGCCGAAGCCGCGGCCGGGCTCGACGCGGTCCTCGTTGATGACGCGGAGCGCCCGAAAGCCCATGTGCTTCGGGTCGTGGTAGTCCGCGAACGAGAACGTGTGATGGCTGTCGAGCCAGCCGTGGTCTGCGTGGCCGCGGGCAGCGGCCGGTCGGCGTTCGATCATCGACGGCATCCTGCGGCCGGCGCCGGCCTCCCGCAACGCCCAGCGACGCCACGAAACGACCACTTGCGACGCGCGGCGCGATGTTTCGGCGGGGTCTTAGGATCCGGGGGGAACTTCGACTAGCATCGGCCCGATCGCCCGATGCGCTCGCTCAGCTCCTTGCTCGTCCAGCGCGAGGCGGCGCCCATGCGCGCCGTGGAGGAGGCGATCTCGCGCCAGGTGCTCCACGGCGGCGACCTGCCGACGAACCTGCTCGAGGTGAGCGAGGTCGCCGAGGAGAAGCTGCTCGGCGTCGTGGCCGAGGCGTTCGAACTCGCCCCCGTGCCGGCCGGGCCGCTCGAGGTGCCCGCCGCCGAGGCGCTGCGCCTCCTGCCCGGCGAGCTCGCGCTGCGTCACGGCATCTTCCCGCTCGAGCTCCGCGACGAGGGGCGCGTGCTCGTCGTCGCCACGGCCGAGCCGCTCGCGGCGGGCGTCGAGGACGACCTCGCCTTCGCGCTCGACGTCGGCGTGCTCCAGCGCGCGGCGCTGCTCGTGCGGGTGCGCCAGGCGATCGCGGTCTCCTACGGCATCCCGCTCGATCGCCGGCTCCTCCGCGTCGTCGCGCGGCTCGAGGGGCGGCCCGATCCGAGCCCGAGCGAGTACCCGCCCGCGATGGCGACCCGCGCCGGCGGAGTCGCCGCGGTCGCCGGAGCTACGGCGCGCGCCGTCGAGGCGGCGCTGCGCGGCCCCGGGGATCACGCGCGCATGCAGATGCCGCGGCCGCTCAGCGTGCCCGCGCCGACGTTCGGCACCGGGCTCCCCAACAGCGTCCGAGCGCCGCCGCCCGACGACCCCGCGACGCGCGGCCCGTCGGGCACGCCGCGGACGCCCGTCGTGACCGGCGGCGCGCCGATGCCCGTCATCCCGAAGGCCGCGCCGCTCCCGCTCGCGCTCGATCCGCTCACGCCGTCCCCCGCGCCCGCCTCGGCCGCGTCATCGCGCGCGCGCGGCGCCGAGCGGACGCGCGCGCTCGCGGGCATCGTGCGCAAGGAGGTCCGCAAGAGCAGCGCGGAGATCGCGAAGGTCGGCCGCGAGTCGCGCGCGCCGCGGCGCAAGGGCCCGTTCACCCACGCGATGGCCGAGGCCGAGCTCGAGGCCGCGCACGGCGCCGACGAGGTGTTCGACACGTTCCTCGCGTTCGCGAGCCAGTTCCTGGGCTACACGGCGCTCTTCGTCGTCCACGGCGATCTCGCCGAAGGCCGCAGCGCGAGCGGCCCGGGGGCGAGCGCGGCGAAGGTCGCGTCGATCGGCGTCCCCCTCGACCTGCCGAGCGCGTTCGCCAGCGCGCGGGATCGGCGCGGCCCGCACGTCGCGCGGCTCGCCGCGCAAGGCCTCGACGCCGAGATCGCGCGAGACCTCGATCGCACGCACCGGAAGACGGCGCTCGTCCTGCCGCTGCTCGTCCGCGGCCGCGCCGTCGGCCTCCTGTACGGCGACGACGGCGAGGAGGACGTCGCGCTCGCGGGCGTCGGCGACGTGATCGCGATGAGCGCGCTCGCGGGCGCCGCGCTCGAGCGGATGGCCATGCGAAAGAAGCACGGCGCGCGCGCCGAGCTCACGCCGATCCCGAAGCTCGTCGCGCGCAAGTCGAACCCGCGCGCCGCGTCGCTCTCGCTCGCAGGGGTGACGCCGCCGCCAGCGCGCGCCGGCGGCGTCGAGGCGCTGGCCCGGGCGCTCGACCTCACGCCGGCGCCGGACGATCGCGCCGTGTCGACCACCAACGCGCGCGGCATCGCGGCGACGAAGGCGCGGCCCGTCGACGCGGCTGCGAACGCCGGCGCGGCTGCGCTCACGCTCGAGCCGAGCTCGGATCCGCCGCCGGCGACCGAGGCGGCGACGCGTGATCCGCCGCCTCAACCGCAGGTCTCGCCGGGCGCCGAGAGCGTGCGGGGGCCGGACCTGATCCCCCACCACACGACCGACGTCTCGCCCGGCGCGGCGCGACCGCCGAGCGCCGACGAGGCGCTGTCGTCGCTGCCGGGCGGTCCTTCGTTCGCCGACGTCGCGAGCGACGCCGCCCAGCGTCCGGTCGCGCGCGCGCCGTCGGGCCTGCGGACCGCGGCGACGGCGGAGCTTCGGCGCGACAAGGCGGGCAAGCCGGTCATCGTCGACGAAGACTCGGGCGAGACCATCTCGAAGGCCGTCTTCAAGTATTCGTCGAACGACGCGCAGGACGCGGCGGACGACGCGCTCTCGCGCAACGGTCCGGTCGACGCTCCGATCTCGGACCTGCCTTCGCCTCGGCCCGTCGCGGGCACGCCCGCGGGGCTCGCGACGCGCGCGCCGCACAGCGGACCGCCGCCGCTGCCGCCGACGAGCGTCGTCGCGTCGACCGTGCGCGAGGGCCGGCCGAAGCGGAACACGCAGCCCGGCCTGGGCATCCCCGTGGTCGGCTCCGTGCCGCCGCCCGAGGTCGCGCCCGAGGACGGTGGGCCCGTGCCGTGGCCGGGTCGCCGCTCGCGCGCGCCCGAGGCAGACGACCCGAGCGTGGGCGCCGGCCGCATCGTCGACATCGGCGACGCGCCTGCCCGCAGGGTGCGCGTCACGCCCTCCGAGCCTGCATCGGAGCGGGCGCGAACGCCCCCGCCGCTGCCGCTGACCCCCTCCGCGCCGCCGGCCCGGCCGCCCCCGCTGCCCGTCGGCGCGCCGCTCGGACGCGGCTCGCGGCCGGGCGTCGATCGGGAGCGACCGACCGCCGTCGAGCGAAAGGGCTCCGAGGAGCCCGACGTCGACGCGCTCGTCGCGCTGCCGCCGCGCGCGCTCAAGCAGGGCCAACCCGGGACCGCGACGCCCGCGCTCGAGCCGCGCCCGATCGTCGGAGGAGCCCCGGTCGCGCCGCGCGCGCTCGCGCCGCCGGACCTCATCGTCACCGATCCGCCGAGCTCACCGGAGGCGCCGGTCATCGGCGTGGCGCGGCGGCGGTCTCCCTCGGAGAAGCCGCTCCCGCGCGAGGAGCTCGACGACTCGCCCGGCACGCGCGCGCTCGTCGAGGCGATGGATCGCGGCGACTCCGGCGCTCGCTCGCCGCAGCCGCGCCGCGCCGCCGAGCACGTGCCGACCGCCCGCGGCGTCGCGCCGAGCGGCCCCGCGCCGCGCTACGACGTCCCGCCGCGCTCGCGTCCGCCCTCGGCTCCACCTCCGCCGAGCGTCATCGTCGACGTCGCGGCGGAGTACGGCGCGCTGCTCCAGCGTACGCTCGAGGGAGGACCGAAGAGCCAGGAGGCGTTCGCGGAGCTCGTCCGTCAAGGCGAGCACGCGCTGCAGGTGCTCATGGTGCGCTTCCCCGGGCCCCTGCGCGTCGACCGCCACCGCGCGCGCGCCGAGCTCCCCGCCGCGTCGCAGTGCGGGCCGCTGCTCGAGCTCATCGTCGCCGTGCGCCGCGGCGCGCTGCCGTTCGTGACCGTGCGCACGAGCTCGCCCGAGGTGGAGGTCCGCTTCTGGGCGACGCACGTCCTCGGTGAGCTGCGCTACCCGGAGGCCGCGAACGCGCTCGTCCCGCGCCTCTTCGACGACGACGTCGCCGTGCGCCGCGTCGCGCGCCGATCTGCGGCGGCGCTCGTGGGGGCGGGGGAGGCGGGCGCGCCGATCCTGCAAGGCCTCGATCACATGGTGCGGAGCCCCGACCAGCCGGTGCCCTACCGCGTGCTCGCGATCGAGACGATGGCCGAGATCCGCACGGGCGCGATGGTGCCGCCGCTCATCGCCGTGCTCACGGGCGTCCCCGACGAGGTGGCCGAGGCGGCGCGCCGCGCCCTCCTGGTCATCGCCCGACAGGACTTCGGCCGCGACGCGCGCAAGTGGAACGAGTGGTGGGCGAGGAACGGCCAGCGTCACCGCATCGAGTGGCTCATCGACGCGCTGATGCACGAGCAGCCCGCCGTACGCCGCGCCGCCGGCGACGAGCTGAAGCAGCTGACGAAGGAGTACTTCGGCTACTACGACGATCTCCCGCGCAAGGAGCGCGAGCGCGCCCACGCGCTCTACCGAGCGTGGTGGGAGAAAGAGGGCCGCCGGCGCTTCGCCTAGACCGCCCCACCCCGCGAGCCCGAGCCCGCCCCCGCGCCCGAGCCCGCCCCCGAGCCCGCCCCCGAGCCCGAGCCCGAGCCCGAGCCCGC
>DASYCF010000794.1:0-3715 GCA_036500365.1 Byssovorax sp. | reverse complement strand
CGCGACGCCGACGCGCACGCGGACGCGCTCTTGCGCCGCCGCGGTCGCGGCGCCCATCGAAATGACCGAGCCCAGCGCTGCTGCAACCACCCACCGAGAAACGTTCACGCGTCCTCCTCTGCTTGCCGACCCGCACGGATTGGTAACGGAAAGCTCCCGTTCTTGTCCAAAGTTTCCGCCGTTTCCGTGTCGCGGCGGCCCCGCCCGTGGCTTGACAGGCGGGCTCGGCTCCGTCATAAGCGCGCCCCCGCTTCTCATGGGCTCGAAACGGCGCGTCGATGGTCGACGCGCGGCCCCCGGAGCGCGAGTCGGGACTCCGATGCCGAAGATGAAGACCAACCGGGCCGCCGCGAAGCGCTTTCGCGTGACGGGCACCGGCAAGATCCGGCGCAGCAAGGCCGGTCTCAACCACGGGATGCAGGAAAAGAGCAAGAAGCGGCTCCGTCGCCTCCGCCAGAACGATCTGGTCGACAAGGCGACGCACCACCGCATCAAGCTCATGTTGCCGTACGGCTGATCGCCGCCCCGAGGAGAGACCCATGGCCCGTATCAAGCGTGGTTTCAAAGCGCGGCGCCGCCGCAACCGGATCCTGAACCAAGCCGAAGGCTTCTTCGGCGGCAGGAAGAACCGCTTCCGTCAAGCGGTCGAGGTCGTTCGGCACGCGTGGGAGTACGCGTACATCAGCCGTCGCCTCAAGAAGCGCGACTTCCGCCGCCTGTGGATCGCGCGCATCAACGCCGCCGCGCGCATCACGGGGACGAGCTACTCGCGGCTCATGAACGGCCTCAAGAGGGCCGGCATCTCGCTCGACCGCAAGGTGCTGAGCGAGATCGCGATCCACGACGCCGCGACGTTCGGCGCGGTCGCGAAGCTCGCCGCGGCGAAGTAAGCTCCGCGCCCGTGAGCGCGAAGAACGAAGGCGGGGCTCCGAAGAAGGGCCCCGCCGCTGCCGCCGGTGATCGCAGCGACTCCGCTGGCGCGGGTCGTGACTTGCCCGACGTCGACAAGAACCTCGAGGCGCTGCGCGCGCCGCTCGGGACCTCGTTCGCGTCGGCCACGACCGAGCACGCCCTGCGCGAGGCGCGGGCGAAGGTGCTCGGCGACCCGCGCTTCACCGAGATCGTCGGCGCGATGAAGCGCTTCCCCGGCGACCAGCGAGGCGCCGTCGGCAAGAAGTTCAACGCGTTCAAGGGCGAGGTCGAGAGCGCCTTCGAGGCGCGGCTCCGGAGCCTCGCGCGTGCGTCGCGCGAGGCCGAGCTCCGCGGGCGGCCGTTCGACCTGACGCTGCCCGGGCGCCTCTCGCTCGGCCGCGGCCACGCGCACCCGATCGTGCAGACGCGCGACGAGCTCCTCGCGATCTTCGAGAGCCTCGGCTTCGTCGTCGCGTCGGGGCCCGAGGTCGAGCTCGAGGAGAACAACTTCCGGAAGCTCGCGTTCCCGCCCGATCACCCCGCGACCGACATGCAGGACACGTTCTGGATCGGGCCCGAGGTGCTGCTCCGCACGCACACGAGCAACGTGCAGATCCGCGAGATGACGCGGACGAAGCCGCCGATGGCGATCGTCAGCGCGGGCGCCGTATACCGCCGCGACGACGACGTGACGCACTCACCGATGTTCCACCAGATCGAGGGCTTCCTCGTGGACGAGGGCGTCTCGTTCGCGCACCTCAAGGGCGTGCTCACGGCGTTCGCCGAGCGGCTCTACGGCGCGGGGACGCCCGTGCGCTTCCGGCCGAGCTACTTTCCGTTCGTCGAGCCGGGCGCCGAGCTCGACGTCCGCTGCGTCTTCTGCCTCGACCCCGAGACGGGCCTCAACAAGGGCTGCCGCGTCTGCAAGGGCACCGGCTGGCTCGAGGTGCTCGGCTGCGGGATGATCCACCCGGACGTCTTTCGCCACTGCGGCATCGACCCCGAGCGCTACACCGGCTTCGCCTTCGGCATGGGCATCGATCGCACGTCGATGCTCAAGTTCGACATCCCGAACATCAAGCTCTTGTTCGAGAACGACCCGCGCTTCCTCGCCCAGTTCTGAGCCGAGCCGCACGACGCGATCGGCGATCGCGAGCGGCTCGGGTCGATGCGTGACGAGGACGATGGTGACCGCGCGCTCGTCGCGGAGCGCCCGCAGGGCGTCGATCACGCGCGCCTGCGACGCCGCGTCGAGGCCGCTCGTCGGCTCGTCGAGGAGGAGCACCGGCTGACCGCTCGCGATGGCGCGCGCGAGCGAGAGCCACTGCCGCTCGCCTCCGGACAGCGACGGCCCGCCGGCTTCGAGCGGCTCGTCGAGGCGAGGGACGAGGGCCTGCGCGCCGAGGGCGTCGAGCGCGGCCCGCGGACTCGTCGCGCCGCTCGTCCGGGCCGCCGCGCCGAGCGCGACGTTCTCGCCGAGCGTCGCGGCGACGACGGCCGGCTCCTGCGGGACCCACGCGAACGGCCGATTCGCGGGGCCGACACCCTCCGCCGTCAGGTCCACGCCGCCGTACGTGATCGAACCCGCCGAGCGCTCGAGGCCGAGCAGCGCTCGGAGGAGCGACGTCTTGCCCGCGCCCGTCGGGCCGACCACGGCGACGACCTCGCCCGGCTCCGCGATGAACGACGCGCGCGCGGTCGCGACGTCGCCGCGGATCGCCGCCACGCCGCGCACGTCGAGGCGCTCGGCGGCCCACGTCCTCGGCGCGCGCCCGGCCGGCGCCGGCGCGTCGGCGTCGACTTCGAACGCGCGCTCCACGACGGCCAGCGCCTCGGCTCCGCGGCGCTCGCTCGTCCGCGCGTCGCCGAGATCCCGCAGCGGTCGATAGCTGAGGAAGAACACGGCCGCGAACGCGACGAGCCCCGAGCCACCTCGGATCACGCCGGCCGCGGCGAGCGACACCGCGGCGAGGAGCGCGAGCGCGGCGAGCGCCTCGTTCGCGCCGGAGAGCGCAGCTCGCCCCGCGTCGGCCCGCGCGAGCGAGCGACCTGCGGCGTCTTCGGCCGCGGCGAGCGCCGCTCGGACCTGAGCGCCAGCGCCGAAGGTCCGCCAGAGGTCGACGTGCCGCACGAGCTCGTCGACGTTGCACTGCAGCTTTTCGGCGAGGGTGGCCGCGCGCCCGTATCCGTCGCGGAACCTCCTTCGAATCAGGCGGAGCCCGAGCGCGAACGGCACCAGCGCACCAAGTGACGCCAACGCGAGCCGGGATGACACGGCGATCATGGCGCCGAAGAGCGGGACGAGCTGGGCCAGCGCCCGCGCGTGTGCGAGGACGCCCTCGTCTACCCCTCGCTCGACGTCGCGCACGCGGACGGCGAGCACGGCCGCGGCCTCCGCCGCGCTCGACGACCGGCCGCCCTCGAGGAGCGCGCAGGTCGCGTGCGATCGCAGCGCGTCGCCCACGCGGGACGCGGTACGGCGCTGCGCGTACGCCGAGATCGACCCGCCGACGGTCTTGACGACGGCGGCGCCCACCGCGACCGCGCACAGGGCGACGGGCGTCGCGTGAAGGCCGAGCGGCAAGGAGCGCGCGCTCCCGCCGAGGATCTCGTCACCGGCGAGGGCCTCGCCGAGCGCGCCGGCGCAGGCCGCGATCGACGCGTGGGCGAGCGCCTGCGCGCCGCCGCCGATCGCGAACGCCGCCGTCGTCGCGCGATCCTCGCGGAGCGCCGCGGCGACGCGCGCGCGCAGGTTCGCGGCGGGGTGCTCTTCGTCCATACATGCGCCCATGCAGCCGAGAAC
>DASYCF010000793.1:0-1646 GCA_036500365.1 Byssovorax sp. | reverse complement strand
AGGTCGACGTCGAACTGCGCGATGACGTCGGCGTAGCGGCGCAACGGCTCGCGGAGGACGCCCTCGATCACGCGCTCGATCGTCGCGCGGTCGAACTTGAACGTGAGGTTGGACAGGCCCGGGAACCCGGGGATCTGCGCGGCGAGGAAGCGGTCAGCCTCCGCCAGGACGCCCTGCGACCACGTCGCGATCTCGAAGATCCGCGCCAGATCGCCGAAGGCGTACGCCTTGCCCTCGGCGTGGTCGGGGATCTCGCGGCCCTCCGCGACGGCCCAGTAGCAGCGCGCGAGCGGCAGCCAGAAATACGGGACGAGCTTGGCCTTCAGCGTTCGCCACGCGGCGCCGTGCCCCGCGTCGCCCTCGCCGAACAGGTGGACGAGGCGCGCGCGCGCGCCCTGCGTCGCGAGCTGACCGAGGATCTCGGAGAACGCGATCTCCTCGACGAGGGCGCGGCACACGTCGTCTCCCGCGACGTTCACGCCGTCTTGGAACAACTTCTGGATCGCGAGCGCGGTGCCGGCACCGGGCATCTTGTCGCGGTACTCCGCGATCATGACGTCGCTCGTGCCGCCGCCGATGTCGATCGACGCGACGCGCACCGACGCGCCGTCTCCGTACACGCCGGCGAGCGCCTCCATGCTCCCGGCGAAGACGTGCGTGATCTCCTGGTAAACGAGCACCATCTGCGCGGCGAGCGCCTCGTCCACGAAGAGGAACGGCTCGAATTTTCCGTCGACGAAGTTGGGCCGCCGCTCCTCCGGGACGTGGAGCAGGCCGCACGCGAGGATGGTCGCGTTTTGAGCGATCCGCTCGTAGACGTCGCGCTCCTCGGCCGACATCGCGGACGGGTACGTGAGCACGACGTGCCGGAGCACGCGCGGCCTGTGCTCCTTGCCCTGGAATTTGCGGTACGGGACGGCGTTGATCTGCGCGAGGGCCTGCGCGAGGATCTCGACGAGGGCGAAGAGCATCATCGCGCGCGGCGCGTAGCGTGGGTCGGCGGGGGCCGAGGGGCCGTCGGCGCGGAGCACGGTGCCGTCGCCATCGTCGGGCAGGTACTTCAAGACGCGGCCCGAGACGGGGCGCCACTCGGCCCCCGTGAGCGCGCGCTCGCCCGCGAAGTGCCAGCGATCTTCGCTCGGCCGGCCCTCCCACAAATAGCGCTTCGGGCCTGAGAGCGAGCACGCGTACCGGTGCGGCGTCTCGAGCGCGAGGTCGAGCGCCTCACGGCCGAGGCGCGCGATCGACGGCAGCGTGAAGCTGTCACCGACGGCGAGGTCGGTCGTGGTTTTGTCGAACGCGCTCGGCAGGAACGTGATGCGCGAGTCGAACGCGTCGCCCGTGACTTCGAAGGGATCGCTCGAGTTGCGGAGCTCGAGCGGGAGGGAGAAGAGGCCCTTCTCGCGCGCCTCCACGAGCGCCGCGAGCGAGCGCGAGTTGCCGAAGTCGAGGACGAGCGAGACGGGCACCGCCGCGCCCATGTCGACGCGCGAGAAGCGAAGGCGCGGCAGGAACGGGGCGATCGTGTCGAGCAGCGCGAGGACCTTCACCGCGGCGCGATCGACGCCGCCGGCCTCCAGCTTCCGCACCAGGTTCTTCACCTCGGCGTTGTCGAGCAAGGATCCGCTCTCGGTCTTGTCGAGCGG
>DASYCF010000792.1:0-7350 GCA_036500365.1 Byssovorax sp. | reverse complement strand
GAGAGATAGCTGCGGGCCAGGTCGATCGCGTCCTCATCCGACTCGCTGAGGAAATGTCCGCACCCGGACACCGCCGTGTGCATCCGCGCGCCGCCCATCTCCTCGAGGGTCACCTTCTCCCCGATCACCATCTCGGCCATGCGCGGTGAGCCGAGGTACATGCTCGCGTTCTTGTCGACCATCACGACGACGTCGCAGAACGCGGGGATGTACGCGCCGCCGGCGGCGCTCGGGCCGAAGAGCAGGCAGATTTGCGGGACGAGCCCGCTCATGTCGACCTGGTTCTTGAAGATGCGGCCCGCGCCGCGGCGACCGGGGAACATCTCGATCTGATCGGTGATGCGCGCCCCCGCCGAGTCGACCAGGTAGAAGAGCGGACACGCGAGGCGCCGGGCGGTCTCCTGCACGCGCAGGATCTTCTCGACCGTGCGCTTGCCCCACGATCCGGCCTTCACGGTGGAGTCGTTCGCCATGACGGCGACGATACGGCCGCCGACCGTGCCCGTGCCCGTCACCACCCCGTCGGCGGGGAGGTCGGCGTCCGCCGCGTTCGCGAGCAGGCCATCCTCGACGAGCGAGCCGGCGTCGAGCAGCAGCTCGAGCCGCTCGCGCGCGAAGAGCTTCTTCTGCTCGGCGTTCTTCTCATGGTACTTCGGCGCGCCGCCCTTGAGGACGCGCGCGGCGAGCTCTCGGCTCTTCTCGTCGAGCGACATGGGCGCGGCTGATAGCCTTACTTGCGCCGCGCTGCCACCTCGCGCGCAGCCGCCTCGAGCTCGCGCGCGGTCCGCGCGACGAGGACGTCGGTCGCCGCCGCGGCGTAGCGCGGCATGGCGCTGTCTCCCATGCCCCAGCCGCCGGTGCCCTCGGGCGTGATCCAGAGCACCGCTCGCGCGCGCTCGCGCAGCCGCGCGACCACATCGGCGCGATCATCGAGGTAGTTGGTGCGCCCGTCGCCGAGGACGACGACGGTCGTGCGGCGATCGATCGCCCGGTGCGTCGCCTCCTCGAACGCCGCGAGCGCGCGCCCGTAGTTCGAGTTGTGCGCGAGGCTCACGACCTGCCCCGACAGGATCGCGGCGACGGCCACCTCGGCGCCGCGCGCGAAGAGCCGCGTCACCTCGGCGAGCTCGCTCACGAACACGAACGATCGCGTGCCCGAGAAGAGCTCCTGCGCCGCGCTCACGAGCTCGAGCATGAACAGCGACGCCGCGCGCACCGACTCCGAGACGTCGCACACGAGCACGAGCCGAGGTTTGTCGCGGCGCCGGCGCTTGCGCGCGGGCACGAAGGGCACGCCGCCCGTGGCGAGGCTGCGGCGCGCGGTCGCGCGCGCGTCGACGCGGCCGCGCCGAGCGCGTCGCCGCCGGACCCGCTCGCCGCCGCGGAGCCGCTCGGCGAGCTTGCGCACCGCGAGTCGCACCTCGTCGATCTCGGCGGTCGACAGCGCGAAGAACGCGCGGTCGGCGGCGCTGCGCGGCGCGTCTTCCGGCTCGCCGAGGCGCTGCTTCAGCCGCTCGGACACGTGCTCGCGGACGCGCCGCTTCGCGCGCTCGAGCTCCTCGGCGACGGCGTCCGCCAGAGCGGCGCCGCGCGCGGGACCGAGCGCCTCGATCAGCGCGTCGCGGAGGCGCTTCATGGCGCTCGCCGCGCGCGGGAACCCGAGCGCGGCGACGGCCTGCTGCGTGAAGAAGCCGATCTGGAGCGGGCTCGTCATCGGCCCGAGCACGCGCGCGACGTTCGCCGCGCGGAGCAGCCGCTCGAGGTCGCCGTCGGTGCCGAGGAGCGCCGCCAGCGCCGGCGCGTCCCCGGTCGCGCCGCTGCGCTCGGCGACGGCCTCGAGGAGCTCGCGCAGCGCACCGACCTCCGTGGCGTCGAAGCCGCGATCGCGGAGCCGCGCGAAGAGATCGTTCGCGTGCGCGAGGCCGGTCGCGAAGTACCGATCGAAGCTCGCGCGGAACGGGGCGATCTCGGCGCGGCGCGTGACGACGACGGCGGCGATCGCGGCCTTGAGGCGCGCGGGCTCGTCGAAGCCGACGAGCGCGAACGCGCGCGTCGCGTCGATCGCCTGCGCCGTCGAGATCGAGAAGCCGTCGCGGCGCAGCGCCCAGAGGAGCTGATCGAGCTCGCGCAGCACGAGCGCTACGGCGCCGGCTCGGCGAGCAGCGCCGTGATCATCCGCTCCGTCTCTTTGTTCTGGCCGGGGTCGAAGCCGATGTCGATCGAGCGGATCACGCCGCGCTTGTCGATGACGAAGAGCGTCGGCAGCGACATGACGCCGTAGGCTTGCGACGTGGCCTCGGCCTGGTCGGACGCGACCGCGTAGCGCATCGACAGCGCGGCGGCGCCCTGCGCAGCCGCCGGCACGGGGTCGGTCGTGAAGCCGAGCACGGTGAGCCCCTGTGCGCCGTACTGCTGCTGCCACTGCGAGAGCGTCGGCGACATCATGCGACAGGGGCCGCACCAGCCCGCCCAGAAGTCGAGGACGACCACGCGTCCGCGCAGCGCGCCGACGCTCGCGGGCACGTTGCCGGCGGCCGGCGTCACCTTCCACGCGGGCGCGAACGTGTTCAGCTTGTCGAGCTTCAGCACCTTTTCGGGGCCGGGGAACGGCTCGAGCGTCGCCGAGAGGAGGCGCTCGGAGCCGCCCCGGCGGACGCGCATCTTGAGCGGGGCGTCGGGGCCGACGATGGCGACCCGCGCGATGAGCTGCTTGGGCTCGTCGACGCCGACGCCGTCCGCCTCGAGCACGACGTCGCCGTCGAGCATGCCCGCCTTGGCCGCAGGCGAGGTCTTGATGACGTGCTTCGCGAGCACGCCGCCGCCGGGCGCCTTGTCGAGCTCGACCCCGAGCCAGGCGCGACGCGACCGCGACTGCGCCGCGGCCTCCCGCTCGGCCGGCGCGAGGGCGACGGTCCCGGCGAGGGCGGCGAGGAGCAGCGCGAGACAAGGCGAGCGCCGCGCGCGGATGCGAAATCGCGCCGCGCGCGAGGGCCGAACCATGAAATCGATTGTAGCATCCGCTCGTCGTGACGTCTCGAAGGCGGCCGGTCGCCCCAGGTGCGCGCAGGGTCCTGCTGATCGCGTGCGCGCTCGCGTGCGGCGCCTGCGCGGGCGACATCCGCCCGGCGCCCGAGCCGTGGCCCGACGCGCTCGGCGACTCCCGACGACCCGTCGCGGCGGCGCCGTCGACTGCGCCGCTCGAGGGCTGGGATCTCGCGGCGGCGCTGGAACGTTCGCGAAAAATCGGCGACTCGCGCGGGCCCTCTCAGCACTTCGGAGGCGGCGCCGAGGCCGAGGTCCTCGCCGACGCGGCGGCGACGCCGTACCCGACGCTCCCGGCCGGGCGGCGGCTGCCGGCCGGCGCGACGGTCATCGAGCGGCTGTTCGACGCGGGCGCGGTGAAGCCCCGCGCGATCTTCGTGATGACGAAACGGCAGCCGGGGTTCGACCCCGCGGGCGACGACTGGGAGTACCTCGCGCTGACGCCGACGGGCGACGTCACCTCCCGCGGCCGGCTGCCGTTCTGCGCGCGGTGCCACGCGGAGGCGGTGCACGACCACCTGTTCGGACCGCCCCGCGGACCGTGACGCGCGTCGGACGCGACAACGCAACGCGTCGAACTACGCAGACTTTTGCGACTTCGGGCCAAGGCGCGACACCGCCGCCCTGCCGCGACGAACGACGTCGCTCGCTCGAGCGAGATTTTCGGTCCCACATCGACGCGCGACGGCCGGCAGTCGTTCGGACACGGCGGTCAGTGTCAACTTGGCACGTGCAGTGCTGTAGCGAAGTGCACGAACTTGTGCACGTCGCTGTGGGCTGCAGCGCCGCGCTCCTCCTCCAGTTGACTTCACGCTTCAGCTTGCGGCCGGCTTCGGCCACCCGCGAGGGCGATCGAAGCTTTCTTCGCTTCCGCTTCAACTGCTTCGCTCACGCTTCCCTTCCCGGCTGCGATAGCTCGGTGTCGGAACGACATCGCACGGGTTCAAGAGCTTGCATGCACGGGCTTGTGCGCGGCACCTCGGCTTCGAGGTTGTCGCGCGCCGTGCTTTTGTCGTCAGGATGGCAGCCCTCGCGCTCAGCGCTTCGCGAAGCTCTTGACAAGGGGCGCGGCGCCCTTTACACGCCGTAGCCGCTCGCGCCCGAATTCGGGGGCGACGAGTGCGCCCATAGCTCAGCTGGATAGAGCATCGGCCTACGAAGCCGGGGGTCGGAAGTTCGAATCTTCCTGGGCGCGCCCGACGAGAGACCATCTGGTGATGCGCTGGAGTGTCCGCGCCGACGACGAGGCCATGATGCGCCTCGCCCTCGAGGAGGCGGACCTCGCCGCCGCTTGCGGGGACGTGCCCGTGGGCGCCGTCGTCGTGGGCGCCGACGGCGCCGTCATCGCGCGCGCGCGCAATGTCCGTGAGGCGGAGCTCGATCCGACGGGACACGCAGAGGTGGTGGCGGTGCGGCGCGCCGCCGAGGTGCTCGGTCATTGGCGGCTCGAGGGCGCGACGGTCTACGCGACGCTCGAGCCGTGCGTGATGTGCGCCGGCGCGCTGGTGAGCGCACGCGTGGCGCGCCTCGTCTACGGCTGCGCCGATCCGAAGGCCGGCGCGATCGACACGCTCTTTTGCGTCGGGCGCGATCCGCGGCTGAACCACCGCTTCGACGTCCGGGCTGGCGTGCTCGCGGAGGCGTGCTCGGAGCGCCTGCGCGCGTTCTTCTCCGACCTCCGCGCGCGGCAGAGGCCAGGCGCTGGCGACCCGCCGAGGGAGTGACGGCGCGCTACGGCGCCGTCCAGTCGGGTCCGACCGCGCCGAGCGGATCGTCGGGGGCGCCGTCCGCGCTCGTCCCGGGCGCAGAGCGCTGCGGCGCAGGCGACCCTCGGACGACGGTCTCGCGCAGGCCCTCGTCGAGCTCGCCGTCGTCGATGTGGTGCCGCTCGTGGGCGATCTGCATCAGCTTGTGGAGGTAGCGCATCCACGACGTGCCGACCGCGCCGCCAGCCCCGAAGTGCTGCACCTTGGGGTTCGGCATGATCGACGAGATGTAGAGCGCCTGACCGAGGGAGAGGTCCGACGCCGGCCCGTTGAAGTAGTGCCGCGACGCGGGGCCGATGCCGTAGACCATGGGCCCGAACTCGATCACGTTGAAGTAAAGCTCGAGGATTTGATCCTTGGTGAGCTCTTGCTCGAGGTACATCGTCAGGACGGCCTCTTGCAGCTTGCGCGACACGTTCTTCCCGCGGTCGAGGTAGAGGTTCTTCGCGAGCTGCATGCTGATGGTGCTCGCGCCGCGCACGAACTTCATCTTGCGCAGGTTCTCGCGCATGGAGTTCTTGATCGCCTCGTGATCGAAGCCGTGGTGGTGCTCGAAGCCGCCGTCCTCGGTCGTCAGCACGGCGACGCGCATGAACTTCGAGATGTGGTCGAACGACACCCAGTCGGGCGTGCCGGGCCCGGTCTCGACCTCGGTCGGCTTGCCGTCGGGCGTGTAGACCGTGAGCCGGAAGGGGCGCCGAAACCGCTCGACGTTCACGGCCTCTTGCGCCTCCGTAATCCGGCATGAATTCGCGACGTCCCAGTCCAGCTTGTACGTGCGGTCGAGGTCGGCGGTGTCGAACGCGACGCGGCCTTTCAGGGCGAACGAGCCCGCCATGCGCATCCCCTTGAGCTTGGGCACGAGCCCGGTCGGGGCGGAGTCGAGCATGGCCTGGCACGCCGTCAGCGGCATGTCGAAGGTGCCCTCGACGCGGCGCGCGTCGCTCGCGCGCGCGTAGCTGCCGCGGGCGGCGAGGCGGATGGCGCCGAGGTCGACCTCGCCGTCGTCGACGCGGAGCCGACTGCCGTCGAGCTCGAGCTCGCCCTTCGCTCGAAACGCGAGCTCGAGGCCGGCGACGGGCTCGTCCGAGAGCGCGGCGCTGCGGACCGACACGCCGTGCAGCTTGCCCTCGGCGTCGAACGTGACGCCGCCGCCCTCGGCCGCGAGGACCACATGCGCCCGGGTGGCGACGGACGCCCGCGCGACGTCGAAGAGGCCGAAGTCGCCGTCGCGGACGCCGAGCGCGGAGAGGCCGATCGGGCCGCCGCGCACGTCCGCCACGATCTCCCCGGCGCCACCCGCCTCGGGGACGCTCAGGCTGAACGTCACCGCCTGCTCGTCGTCGGCGCCCTCTTTCTTGTGGAGGTCGGGGGCGAGGTCGAGCTCGAGGCGTCCGTCTTTGCGTTGGACCGTCAGGAGACCCGGGCCCAGGTTCAACACGTCGTCGCCGCGATGAATCCGCGCGTGAAGACCACCGAGCCGAACCTCGGCGGTCGGGTCGAGCGCGCCACCGACGGCCACCGCGAGCTGGCGGGCGAGGGCCCGAACGCGCACGGCGCGCTGCGCGTCGTCCGACTGCGGGTCGTCAGGGCGAGGAGGATCCGCCGGCGGCGGCCTATGGGCCGCGCGTGCGTCGCGACCGTGGACCTTCGCTGCGGCGCTCGACGTCGCGGCGGTCGGAGCAGCTGATCCAGCGCGCGGATCTTCGTCCTCCTCGGCCTGATGCGGCGCGGGCGCAGGAAGCTCGAGCTCACACTCGAGGCCATCCGTGGTGAGGCTGCGCACCGCGAACCCGCCACCTGTACGCCGAGCGACCGCGACACGCGGGCGCCGCACCTCGAACCGCGCGAAGCCCGTGGATCCGCTGGCCACGGCGGCCTCGATGCGCAGCACGCCGTCGACACGCGACAGCTGAACGCCCGTCGCAGAGGCCGTCTCGCGCGGGTCATCGACCGCGCTCCGCCACGTCACGTCGAGACCGTCTACCGCGATGGGCCGCCCGCCGGTATGCGCAGCCTGCGGAGGCTCCGCCGACGCGTGCCGACCCCGCCACGCAAGCACCTGACGGACCACCTCCTCGCGCGCACCGACCAGCTCGACCTTTCCGCCGCGCAGGGCAACGGCGCCGTCGCCGAAGAGATGCACGTCGACCTCCTCGAGGCGCAGCCGCGCGACCGAGACGCCCTCCAGGCGCACCTCGACGCCATGGAGCCGCAGCTCGCCCCAGGCCGGCACGACGGACTCGACCGAGGCCTCCGCACCGTACCGCGCGGCAGTCGCCTCGACGCGGCCACGAACAACCGGCGCGAAGCCACCGACCACGAGCAGCCCGAACGCGACGCCCGCCGCCGCAGCCACCTTGATTCGCGTCGCCACCACGAGCCGTCCTAGCGTAGCAACGCCCGGCGCAGGACAAAGCAAACGGCCAGAATTCCCCAGCGAAACCCGGGAATCCCGCCGAACCCGAGGGCGTTTCAGCGCACCCCGGCAACCCGACGGTCCGCGCCCGCCTTCGTCGGCCAGCGCACCACGCGGCCCGGA
>DASYCF010000791.1:0-3301 GCA_036500365.1 Byssovorax sp. | reverse complement strand
ACCGCCAGCGATGGCGCCCGCCGCGATCGGCGGCGACGTGTGGGCCTGCGTCGTCGAGGCCGACGTCGCGTGTCGCGTCTGCGCGCTGCGGACGCCGGTGCGCGGCGTCGAGACGGCGAGCGAGATCGTCTGTGAGCGCTGCCACACGCGGCAGGCGTTCTCCATCGATCAATGGCGCGAGGCGCTCGGCCAGGCGCACCACGTCGCCTCCGACTGTGGACCTCGCGTCCGCGCGGGCGGCGACGCGTCGTTCGCCGCGATCGGGGAGACGTGGACGTTCCTCGAGCACACACAGCAGACGACGATCTTCGACGCCGGCGGCGGGCGCGCGCTGACGCTGCGCGTGAAGGTCGCGCCCGGACAGCCGCTCTGCACGCGGTGCCACGTGCCGCTCGGCGTGGAGCTCGACGGCGCCGGGCACGTGCGCTCGACGTGCGCGCGCTGCGCCGAGGTGGCGGTCTACGCCGTCCCGCCGGCGGCGGCGGCGCAATATGCCCCCTTCGTCGGCGTGCTCGCGGCAGAGCAACGCTCGGATCGTCCGCGCGCCCGCCTCGAGCGCGCCGGAGGCGAGATCGTCGCGGCGCTCAAGTGCCCGACCTGCGGCGCCGGTCTCACGCCCAACGGGCACGGCGACATCGCGACGTGCGCGCATTGCAACACGGCCGCCGTGATCCCGCGCGGCGCGCTCGCGCGGCGTGACGCGCCGCCCGTGTTCACGCCGTTCTGGCTCTTGTTCCGCGGCCCGTTCGACCGCCGCGCGACGTTGACGAAAGACGAGCTCGAGATGGAGTCGCTGATGGCGGCCCATGCCAAGAGCGAGAAGACTGGCATGTACATCGGCGCCGCCGGTGGCATCATCGGCGGGCTCCTCGGACTCATCGTCGCCATCTTCGTCTTGGTGGACAGCTGCCGTCACCACCACCATTGACCGGCGTCGCGAAGCTCAGCGTCGCGAGGCGAGGACGGACGCCGCGAGCTCGCGCACGAACGGGTCCGCGTCGGCCGCAAGGGCGCGGGCGGCGGAGAGGCGCGGGCCCTCGCGGAAGATGGCGCGGAACGCGCGCTCGAGGGCCACGCGCGACGCGACGGGGACCTCGGCGCGCGCGAGGCCGACCTTGTTCAACGCGCGGACGCGCGCGCGATCGCCCGCCGCGATCACGTACGGCGGCACGTCGCGCTCGACCATCGCGCCGCCGGCGAGGAACGCGCGCGTGCCCACGCGGACGAACGGCGCGATCGCGACGCCGCCGCCGCTGACGACGCCCGACGCGATGTCGACGTGGCCGCCGAGCAAGGTCGCGTTCGCGAGCTGGAGGTCGTCGCCGAGCTTGCAGTCGTGCGCGACGTGGCAGCCGACCATGAAGAGGCCGCGGCTGCCGACGCGCGTGACGCCGCCGCCGTGCGCGGTGCCGCGGTGCACGGTCACGTGCTCGCGGAACACGTTGTCGTCGCCGATCTCGGTGACGGTCGGCTCGCCCGCGTACTTGAAGGCCTGCGGCGCCGCGCCGATGACCGCGAACGGGTGCACGACGTTGCGCGCGCCGAGCCGCGCGCCGGCCGCGACGATCGCGTGGGCGTGCAGCACCGTGCCCGCGCCGAGCGACGCGCGCGCCTCGACGATCGCGTACGGGCCGACCTCGACGCCGTCGCCGAGCTCCGCGCTCGCGTCGACGATCGCGCTCGCGTGGACCGTCGCGCTCACGGCTGACGATCGACGATCGACGCGAGCAGCTCGCCCTCGGCGCAGAGCGCGCCGTCGACGCTCGCCTCGCCGCGGAGCTTCCACACGTTCGACCGGTGGTGCACGACCTCGCAGTAGAGGTCGAGCTTGTCGCCCGGCGTCACGGTGTGGCGGAACTTCGCCTTGTCGATGCCGAGGAAGAACATGAGGTTCGTCGTCGGGTCGAACGGGTCCGACGCGTACGCGAGGATGCCGCCGATCTGCGCGAGCGCCTCGAGGATGAGCACGCCGGGCATGATGGGTCGGCTCGGGAAATGACCCGGAAACCACGGCTCGTTGAAGGCGACGCACTTGTGGCCGCGGATGCTCTTGCCGGCGACGATCTCGGTCACGCGGTCGACCATCACGAACGGGAAGCGGTGCGGCAACACGCCGAGGATCTGATGGATGTCGAGCGTGACGGTCGGTTGGTTCAAGAGCGTTCTCCGGCGGCGCGCGCGATCCTGCCACGGACGGCCCGCGGCGACACCGCGCCGGCGAAAACCCATCGACCCGCGCGGGGCCGCGAGAAATCCCGCGCCAGCCGGCGCGACAACGCGGCGCGACGGCTCCCGTTCCGCCGAGGCCGCCGCTGATGTATGAGGTCGTGCGACAGGTAGGTTTCGGTTGCGACGGAGCCCGAGAGGGCGCAGAGAACCAAGCGCGCTTCGGCGCCAAATCGAACGACTTTGATGGGGCGCCTGTCCCCGAACTTTCCGCGCCGTCGGCGCGTGCGTGACCGCGCTTCGACGCGGCAGGGAGCGATGATGAACAAGAAGCACTTCCTCTTGGGTGGGCTGGCTTGCGCGGCGCTCGGCGTCTTCGCGACGTCGGGCGCGGGCTGCGGCAGCGACAGCGCCGGCGCGGGCGGCTCGGGCGAGGGCGCGGCGACGAGCACGTCGACGAGCCCGCAGACGAGCAGCACGACGCTGCCGATGACGAGCACGACCAACACCGGCCCGACGACGACGACGACCGGCACCGGCGGCGCAGGCGGCGGCAGCACGGCCGGCCACTCGTTCGCCGACGCGACGCCGATCATGATCGACGACACGATGGCGACGGGCGGCGTGCTCCCTGACCCGCTCACGGCGCAGGACTTCTACTCGTTCACGGCGACCGCGGGCGAGCACCTCGGCATCGCGACGACGGCGAAGACCGGCACGGACCCGTTCGACCCGGCGTACCTCGATCTCGTCGTCACGGTCTACGACTCGACGCAGACGCAGATCGCGCAGCAGGACGACCCGTGGCCGCGCGGCTCGAACGACCCGCAGCTCTTCATCGAGATCCCGACGGCGGGCCAGTACTACGTCGAAGTCCAGGAGTGCAACGCGGCGTTCGGCACCACGGGCTGCGCGGACGTGACGATGATCACGAACAAGGACTACACCCTCCAGGTGTTCGACTTCGGCGCGGCGCCCGGCATGAACGCCGTGACCGACGAGAAGGCCGAGACCGCGGCGGCGCACGCAGACGACACGACGGCGACGTCGAACGCGCTCGTCTACCTCGAGGACACCGCGGCGATGCCGCCGGAGTACTTCTTCAGCTTCGTCGACGGCACGTACATCGACGGGA
>DASYCF010000790.1:0-3366 GCA_036500365.1 Byssovorax sp. | reverse complement strand
GCGCACGTCGGCGTCGTACCTCGCGCGCGTCATGAAGACGTCGACGTCGGGCAGCACGGCGAAGAACGCGCCGAGCGAGCCGAGGTCGCCCGCGAAGGGGCATGGCAGCGCGACCTCGAGCCAGTACGCGTCGTCCGGGCCGAGCGCGCCGAGCTTCGCGCGCAAGGCGTGCTCGAACGGGGCGGCGGCCCCCGCGTCCATGCCGCGCGCGGCGCCCACGCGCTCCGTCGCGGCGAGCCCGCGCACGTCCCTGAGGTCGACGCCGAGCAGCGCCTCGAGCCCCGGCGGCGAGCGCACCGACGCCGCGGTGTGCGCCTCGATCGCGTCCTCCTCGTCGACCGTCTTGCGGATGTCGAACTGCGAGATGACGAGATCGTTCGCGAGGTAATCTGCGAACAAAGGATCCGCCGACATGTCGGCGATGAAATAGGGGTCCTCGTCGAGGATGTCGAACGTCGGCTCGAGCAGCGCGGCGTGCCCGAACTGCGTCGCCATCGTCGCGCGGTCGGCGGGCGCGCCCCCGACCGCCGGGAACGCCGCGTCGACGTGCGCCTGCACGCGCGCGCCGAGCCAAGGGAGCGCGGCCGCCCGCGTCGGCAGGTACGCGGAGTCGGCCGCGGGATCGGCGTAGTCGAGGAGCAGGCTCAGCATCAGCGCCGCGCGCGCGCCGCCGTAGCTCTCGCCGACCAGCACGACGGGGCTCGCCGTCAGCGCCGCGTGCGCGTCCAGGAAATCGAGCGTCGCCTCGACGAAGTCCCCCGCGTCGGCGAGGTACACGGCGTCGTTGTCCCGCCCGTCGACGCAGCCCGAGCTGCCGAGCGAGTACGAGAAGCCCACGTCGCGCGCGTCGAGGTACAGCAAGTTGGCGAAGCTCGTCCACGAGTCGTCGTTCGGGCGCGCTGTCGAGTCGAGATCGGCCGCGTCGAGCGTCATCGGCCCGGTGCCATAAGGCAGGAGGACGCTGGTCGTCGCGTACCCAGGACCGCCGTTGAAGACGACCAGGAGCGGCGACGCGTCGGCGTTCGAGTCGGCCGGACGAAACGAGTAGAACATGCGACCGCCGCCGAGCAGGCCGTCCTCCGGTCCCTCGAGGTCGGAGAACCCTGCCTCCGCGAGGAGCGACGACGGCGGCTCGTCGGCGACTCGAGCCGCCGGCGCGCCGCTGCAGCCTGCGCTGGCGAGGACGGCGCCGAGCGCGCAAGCAAAGGACCACCGCCGCGACGACCCGGGCGCCATCGCGCAAGCTTACGGGATCTTGTCGCCCGCGCCGCCGCGCTGCGAGAGGAACGAGAAGCCGAAGCGTCCCTTGATGCAGAGGTGCCCCTCCGTCACCGACGAGTCGAGCGGCGAGGTCACCTTGACGACCTCGTTGTCTTGCACGTGGAGGTCGAGCACGCAGCCGACGCCGCAGTAGGGGCACACGGTGCGCGAGGTGGTCTGTTCGGCCTCGCGCCACGTGCCCGCGGCGCGCATCTCGTGCTCGGACCTGAAGACGAGCGCGCCCGTCGGACACACGCCGATGCAGTTGCCGCAGTAGACGCACGCCGAGTCGGTGAGCGGGACGTCGAGCTCGGTGGAGATGCGCGCGTCGAAGCCGCGCCCGGCGACCGCGATGGCGAACGTGCCCTGCGCGTCGTGGCCGCACGCTTCGACACATTTGTAACATAAAATACATTTTGAGTAATCGCGCACATAGAGATCGTTGTCGACCTTCGGCGGCTGATGCACCGACTCGGCGTGGTCCCCCGCGTGGACGTGGTGATGGCCCGGCGCCCGAGCGTCGCGCTCCCCGGCGGCGGCGGGCGCGAGCGCTGGGCCGAAGCGCGATGGATCGGCGCCGTAGCGCGCGAGGTACGCGGGCACGGCCGGCGCGGTCGAGAGGTCGACCGACGAGCCCAGCAGCTCGAGGACGAGCTTGCGAGAGAGCCGGACGCGCGGCGAGTCGGTGTGCACGACCATGCCGGCCTCGGCCCGACGCGAGCACGACGGGACGAGCGTGCGCGCGCCCTCGAGCTCGACGACGCACACGCGGCACGCGTTCACCGGCGTGAGGTTCTCGGCGAAGCAGAGCGTCGGCGTCGAGACGCCGCGGGCGTTGCACGCGTCGAGGAGCGTCGCGCCCTCGGGCACGCGCACCGTCGCGCCGTCGACCGTGACCTCGACGACGGGCGGCGGCGCGGCGCCGAAGAGCGGCAGTCGGATCAAGGCTCCTCCTCGTCGAAGATCGCGAGTCGGGCGACCGCGCTCTCGATGGCGCTCGAGGCGGTCTGACCGAGGCCGCAGATCGACGCGTCGCGCATCGCCTGACCGAGCTCGCCGAGGAGCGCCTTCTCCGTCGCGAGATCGCCGAGCGGCCGCCTCTTTACGAGCCGCGTGACGAGCTCCTCTTGGCGGACGGTGCCGACGCGACAAGGCACGCACTGGCCACACGACTCGTCGCGGAAGAACGCGGCGATGCGCGCCAGCACGGGCGCCAAGTCGGCGCTTTCGTCGAAGACCATCACGACGCCGGAGCCGAGCGACAGGCCGGCCTTGCGCGTGTCCTCGAACGTGAGCGGGAGACCGAGCTCCTTGGGCCCGACGAACGAGCCCGCCGCGCCGCCGAGGAGCACCGCGCGCAGCGACCTCCCGTTCGCGACGCCGCCCGCACGCTCGATGAGCTCACCGAGGGTGACGCCGAACGGCAGCTCGTAGAGGCCTGGCCGCGCGACGTGCCCGGACAGGCAAAAGAGTCGCGTGCCCGGCGAGTCCTGCGTGCCGACCGCCTTGTACGCGTCGACGCCGAGCGTGAGGATGGGGAGCACGTTCACGAGCGTCTCGACGTTGTTCACGCACGTCGGCTTGCCGAACAGGCCGACGTCGACCGGGAAGGGCGGCTTCGTGCGCGGCTCGCCGCGGAAGCCCTCGAGCGACGCGAAGAGCGCGGTCTCCTCGCCGCAGATGTACGCGCCCGCGCCGCGCCGGATCTCGAGGTCGAAGCGCGCGCCGCTGCCGCGCACGTCGTCGCCGAGGAGACCTGCGGCGCGCGCAGCCGCGATCGCGCCCGACAGCCGCGACAGCGCGAGCGGGTACTCGCCGCGCAGGTACACGAAGCCCTCCTCGGCGCCGACGGCGAGTCCGGCGATGATCATCGACTCGACGACGGCGAACGGATCCTGCTCGAGGAGGACGCGATCCTTGAACGTGCCGGGCTCGGACTCGTCGGCGTTGCAGACGAGGTAGCGCGGGCGCCCGGCGGCGCGAGCGACGGCGTCCCACTTGCGACCGGTCGGGAACGCGGCGCCGCCGCGGCCGAGGAGCTTCGAGTCCTTCACCTCGCGGAGCACGCCCTCCGGGCCGAGCTCGATCGCCCGGCGCAGCGCGGCA
>DASYCF010000789.1:0-9174 GCA_036500365.1 Byssovorax sp. | reverse complement strand
CCGCCCTTGCCCGAGAACGAGCCATGACACGTGCCGGCGTTGCACCCTGCGTTGGTGAGGATGGGCTCGACGTCGACGCGGAAGCGCGGCGGAGGCGCGGGCGTCGGCAGCGCGACGTGCACGTGCACCTCGGTGACGAGGCCGCCGACGCGCACGCGCACGTCGGTCTCCCCGGCGGCGACCGGCTCGACGAGGCCCGTGGGGCCGACGCGCGCGACGCGCGGATCGACGGGCGAGAACTCCGCGGCGCGCGTGCGGTCGGCGTCGCCTGCGTCGGTCACGACGGACACGACGAGCTGCTGCGAGGCGCGCGGGCCCACGAGCGCGACCGCCGCCGGCTCGACGTGCACGGCGGGCGCCACCGCCGAGTCGACGGCCGGGAGGCACGAGCAGGCGACGACCGCCGCGAGCGCGATCGCGCCGCGCGAGCTCGCGTTCCACGGGGCGCGCATCGAGCACGGGTACCACACGGCGGCAGGGCGGGCGATGCAGCGCGCCTGCGCGAGCTTGCAGGTTGCGGGGCACCGCTCGCGCACTTAACGTCGGCGGACCGCATGGCCCTCACCGTCGTCGTCACCGGCTGCGCCGGGTTCATCGGCTCGCACGTCACGGAGGCGCTGCTCGCGGACGGCGCGAAGGTGCACGGCGTCGACTGCTTCGACGACTACTACCCGCCCGCGCTCAAGGTGCGCCACCTCGCGGCCGCGCAGCTCCACCCGCGGTTCGAGCTCTCCGTGGTCGACCTCGCCGACGCGCAGCGCGTGCAGGGGGTCGCCGCGCGCGTGAAGCCCGATGTCGTCGTGCACCTCGCCGCGGTCGCGGGCGTGCGCCTCTCCGTGGCCGATCCGGCGCGCTACGTGCGCGCGAACGTCGTCGGCACGCAGAACGTCCTCGACGCGTGGTCGCGTGGGCCGCACGCGGCGCCGCTCGTCGTCGCGAGCTCGAGCTCCGTTTACGGCAACGGCGTGCCGGCGCCGTATCGCGAGGACGGGCCGCTCGGCTCGCCGCCGAGCCCGTACGCGGCGACGAAGCGCGCGACGGAGCTCCTGGCCGCGTGCCACCAGAGCATCCACGGCGGCGCGGTCACGCTGCTGCGCTTCTTCACCGTGTACGGCCCGCGCCAGCGCCCCGACCTCGCGATCCGCAAGTTCGCGACGGCGATCCTGCGCGGCGAGCCGGTGACCGTGTTCGGCGACGGCGAGATGGCGCGCGACTTCACGCACGTCTCCGACGTGGTGCGCGGCGTGCGCGCGGCGATGGCCTCGCGCGAGGGCCTCTCGGTCGTGAACCTCGGCAACGACTCGCCCGTCACCGTGAACGAGCTCGTCGAGAAGGTCGGCGCCGCGCTCGGCACGCCCGCGCGGGTCGACCACGTGCCGCGCCCCGTCGGCGAGATGGACGTCACCTGGGCGAGCATCGAGCGCGCGAAGGAGCGCTGGGCCTGGGCCCCGCAGGTGAAGCTCGACGACGGCCTCGCCGACTTCGCCGCCTGGCTCCGCGCCGAAGAGGCCGCGGGCCACAACCTCACCGCGTAGCCCCGCCCACCGGACAGATCCGAGCCCGAGCCCGAGCCCGAGCAAATGCCGGTCGCTTGACGGGGTCGCTCCGCGAGGTTTGGTGGGTGCTCGCCGCGCGAGGAAGCGTCTCGCCGACGATTTCTCACAACACGGGGGGCGGTGTGTCGACAACGCTTGCATGGACCGCGTTGACGCAGACCTCACCCCCCCGACCCCCCTCTCCCTGCACCACGGTCGTGGCGGTCCCGAAGGTCGTCCGCAGGGCGAGGGGGGAGGGCCCCGGCCCGTGACCGTGAGCGCCCGAATCGACGGGCGGAAGCTCGAACTGGCGCGCCGCTTCCGGAGCGCGCCGACGGCAGCGGAGACGCAGGCTTGGGCTCTCCTCCGCAATCGAGGCGTGCTGGGCCTGAAGTTCCGCAGGCAGCAGATCATCGCAGGCTTCATCGTCGACTTCTATTGCGCGTCCCATCGGCTCGCGCTGGAACTCGACGGCACCGTGCATGATGCCCAGGCGCAAGCAGAGCACGACGCGGAGCGAAACGCGGCCTTGCAACGCATGCGCGTCCGCACGGTACGGTTGCGTGACGAAGACCTCTGCCTCGACCGCCTCATCGAGGTCCTTGCCGCCGCCATCGATCTCCCCCCTCGCCCCTGCGGACGACCTTCGGGACGCCACGACCGTAGTGCAGGGAGGTCTGCGCAAGGTGAGCCGCGGCGATCCAGCGCCCGGCGCAGCGCCCCCTCGCGATCCGAACCCACTCAACCTCTCGGAGAGCCTTAAGTGACCGGCACCCGAGCCCGAGCCCGCACCTGAGCCCGAGCCCCAAACTCAGCCGTCGCCGCGCCCCGTCACTCCCGCGCGGCCGGCAGGGCCGGGTCGCGCGCCCAGTCGCTCCACGAGCCCTCATACAGGAGCGCGTCGGCGCGGCCCGCGAGCGTGAGCGCGAGGAGATCGTGGCAGGCCGTCACGCCCGAGCCGCAGTAGGCGATCACCCGGTCGGCCTCGAGCGCGCCGAGCGCCGCATAGCGCTCGCGCAGCGCGTCCGCGTCGAGGAACGCGCCCGCGGGCGCGACGAGGTTCCTGGCGAACGGCGCCGAGACCGCGCCCGGGACGTGGCCGGGCCGCGCGTCGATCGGCTCGACGACGCCGTCGAACCGCTCCTTCGCGCGCGCGTCGAGCACCAGGGTCTTCGCGTCCGTCCGCGCCGCGTCGACCGCCCGCTTGTCGACGACGCCCGCGTGACCGCCGGTGAGCGACGTCGGCGCGGCCGGCGTCACCGCGGGCGCCTCGGTCGAGAGCGCGTGCCCCGCGGCGGTCCACGCCTGAAGCCCGCCGTCGAGCACGCGGCCGCCGTCGTGCCCAAACCAGCGCAGGAGCCACCAGAGGCGCGCCGCGATCGAGCCGCCCGCGTCGTCGTACGCGACCACCGTCGTCGCGGCTTCGACGCCGATCCGCGCGAGGAACGCCGCGAAGGCGCTCGCGCTCGGCAGGGGATGTCGCCCCGGCCCGCTCCCGGGAGGCGACGCGAGGTCGCGATCGAGGTCGGCGAAGACCGCGCCCGGGATGTGCCCGGCCGCGTACGCGTCCGCGCCGCGCTTGCCGCCGAGGTACCACCTACAGTCGACCGTGCGCACGTCCGCGTCGGCTGCGTGCGCCGCGAGCCACGCGACGTCGACGAGCGGTGATCCCATCGCTATTTCTTCTCGCCAGGCCCGTCGAGATCCTCGGCGAGGTAGCTCAGGATCACCTCGTCCAGCGATTTCTCGCTGATGAGATCCTCGCCGAAGATGCTCGCGCCCTCCTGCGGGCGCGTCGCCGCGAAGATCGCCGCGGGGCGCGACGCGGCGTACCGACCCGCGCTCGACGCGGGCGGGTTCGCGGGCCGGGGCGTGCCGTGCGTCGGCGTCGTCGTCACCGAGTAGCCCGTCTGCGGGCGCGCCCCGGTCTTCTTGCCGAGCATCGACGCGGGCGGCGGCGGCAGGTCGTTGGTGCGCGGCAGGGCCGGCGACTGCGCCTCGACCGCGGCCCGCTCGAGCGCGTCGAGGTCGAGATCGATCGACTGCTCGCGCGGCGACTCGAGCTCCATCGTCGGCGCGTGCGCGGCGGCGTTGCGGTGGAGCGCGTCGATCTCGAGGCGCGGCCGCGACGTCTTACGCGACGGCGCGGACGGCGGCGCCTTCGGGGGCGGTTCGATCACCTCCGGCTCGGCGTCGACGGGCAGCGCCGCGGGAGGATCCGTCGCCGCGTAGGCGATGTCGTCCGTGACCGGAGCGACGGCGATGGCGGCGGGCTCCGGCTCCGGCTCCGCGATCGCAGCGGGCGGCGCGGGAGCGGCGGCGAGCGGCTCGATCACGGCGATGGGCGGCGACGCTGGCACGTCGGCCTTCGGCGCGCTGTCGGCCTTGCTGCCGTTCGCGAGCGCGATGTCCTCGAGCAGGTGATCGAGGCGGCCGTCGCGCAGGGCGATGAACATCGCCTTGTGCTGCTCCTTCATCATGCCGCGCACGGTGTCGGAGAGCGTCGCCGCGCCGACGTGCTCTGCGTACGACGTCTTCGTCGTCTTGAGGATGCGCCCGCCGTCGGCGAAGAGGTGCGTGATGATGTGAGGATGGCGGATGCCGCTGTCCTCGGTCTGAATGTGGAACACCCGCCCCTTGTGCCGGACGTTGTTGTTGAAGCCGAGCAGCGGGGACGGGGCCTTCACGACGTCTCACGGCGACTTCGACGGCGGGTCGAAGACGCCAAGCGGCGACTATACGGCAGCGCGGAAAGGACGCCTAGCCCAACGGCGCGGTCGCCCGAAGCCGCGAGAACGAGCGTCAAAAGCAGCGCTCGAACGCGTCGACGTCGTTCGCGTGCGCCGCGCAGTCGACCTCGCTCGCCGTGAGCTCGTCGGCGCAGCGCGCGATCTCGGCGTTCGACGGCGACGCGCGCTTCGGCTGCTGCGGCGCGGCGCCCTCGCCGTGGGCGCCGTCGGTCGGCAGCGCGCCCGCCGAGAGATCCGTGTAGCGCTCGAGCACGGCGCGGCACCGCTCGACGCTCGGCCGAGGCGAGGCGAGGCGAACGACGCCGCGCCCGAGCAGCACCGCCGCGATCGCCCCGATGATCGCGAGCGTGGCGGCGATCTCGCGGCGCCGCGCGCTCGGCGCGCGCGCGCCCGCGCTCGGCGGCGGCCGCGCCGAGTCGACGGCCAGCGGCGCGGAGTCGACGGCCGGGGGCGCCGCGTCGTCGCTCAATCGAGGCACTTGTCGAACTGCGCCGCGCTCTCCGCGCTCCGGATGCACGTCATCGCGCCGTCCGTGATCTTCTTGCCCATGCACTGGTGCACGAAGTCGTCGCCCTTCGCCGCGCGCGCCTCGGCGGTGCGCTTGTGCACGGTCGCCGGATCGATCACGTTCTGAGAGCGGAGCTCGATCGCGGCGTTGTGCGTGAAGATCTCCTCGCACTCGTCCTTCGTCGCCGCGTGCCCGCACCCGATCGCCGCCATCGCGAGGGCGGCGAGGGCGATCACGGCCCGCGGGAGCGGAGCCGCGGCGATGTGCGTCGAGCGAGCGAGGCGGAGCTCCGGCATCGGCGTGACGATGATCGCAACGCGCGACGGTTGCAAGCGCAGGAGGCGCGCTGGCCGTGCTCGCGCATCTCTGCGACGTGGCTTACGTTTCTGTTTCGCCGGTTTCTGGACGCCTGTACAGGTACTGCTAGAATCGAGCGCGTGGGCAAGGCGAACGCGGCCAAGAGGTTCGCGCGGCGGACGCGCGAGCGGCCCGACGCCTCTGCCCCGCTCGGCTCGGCGAAATCTCCCCGAGACACGTCACGGAGCACGTCGCGCGCGGCGCGCGGCTCGAGCGGACGGGCGGCACCCGCGTCGAAGAAGTCCGTCCCGGCGAAGCCTCGCGCGTCGCGCGTGGCCGCGGTCAAGCCTCGCAAGGCCCCGGTCGCCAAGCGGCCCAAGGCCGCGCCTGCGCAGACGCGAAGCAAGAAGCCGCCCCCGCTCGAGCCCGAGGTCCTGCTCGAGCGCGCCATGCGGGCGACGACGCCGCGCGCCCGCGGCATCTGGGCGCGCCGCGGCCTCGCGTCACGCGGCGCGATGGACCGCACCATCCAGGCGATGCTGCTGCGCCAGCTGTACCTGGCTCACTACGAAGCGCGCGCGTTCGAGAAGGCGCGGCTCGTCGGCGCGCAGTGGCTCGAGCTCGGCGTGCTCGTCGACGTCGCCCACCAAGACATCGCGCGCGCGCTCCAGGCGCTCGGCGACGTCGACGGGGCCGCGGGGCACCTCAGGCTCGCGGCCCGCGCGAGCCCGGCGAGCCGCCGCGCCTTCCACAGCTGGACGCTCGGCAGCCTCTTCTTCCTGGCCGGCCGCTTTGACGAGGCCGAGAACGCGATGGCGCGCGCCGTCCGCTGGGGCACGAAGGCGAAGCCGCTCTACCAGGCCCACCTCGCGATCGTGCAGCGAGCCGCGGGCAAGCAGGTCGCCGGCATGGACGAGCTCATCGAGCGCCTCGCCGAGGTGCCCGCCGGCAACGGCTACGGCCGCCTGGTCCTCGGCCTCCTCGCGTTCCACGCGGGCCGCTTCGACGACGCGCGCCGTCACCTCGACGCGTTCGTCGACAAGACCGCGCGCGGGCGGACGGCGATGGCGATCGCGCTCGACGGCGAGCTCCAGCTCGCCCGGGCCACGCTGGCGCGGATCCCCGCTGGCTGATCCCTGGATCGTCGAGCGCCCACCGCCGACGCACCCGGTCGACGGGTAGGACAGGGGAGTTGCGCTAGAATCGACGTCCGCCGGCAAAACCGAGCCGCCGGTCCGCTCGTTGCACTCGGGGGACCACCCGAGGAGGATACGCCCGTGAACCGCCGCTCCCTCACGCTCCCGCTCGCTGTCCTGGCGAGCCTCGCCGTCCTGCTCCTCCCGCTCGTCGCCCGGGCCGACGAGGCGGGCTCCGACGTCGGGCAGTTCCAGCGGTTCGCCGATCAAGGCCTCGTCGTCGCGTTCGCGGGCAGCTTCTTCTTCGGCTTCCTGTCGAGCCTCACGCCGTGCGTCTTCCCGATGGTGCCGATCACGGTGTCCGTCTTCGGCGCGACCGAGTCGACGACGCGCACGCGCGCCGCGCTCCTCTCGCTCACGTTCGTGCTCGGCATCGCGACCCTGTTCACGACCCTCGGCGTCGCGAGCGCCGTCACGGGCGCGATGATGGGCGCCGCGCTCGCGAACAAGTGGGTCGTCATCTTCCTCGCGGTCGTGTTCGCCGTGCTCGCCGCGTCGATGTTCGGCGCCTTCGAAATCGCGCTGCCCGCGTCCGTCTCGAACCGCCTCTCGACGGTCGGCGGCATCGGCTACAAGGGCGCGTTCGTCATCGGCCTCGTCATGGGCCTCATCGCGATGCCCTGCACCGGCCCGTTCGTCATCGGCCTCGCCATCTGGACCGCGACGAAGAGCGTGGTCATCGGCGCGACCATGTTCTTCGCGTTCTCGCTCGGCCTCGGCCTCATCTTCTTCGTCGTCGGCACGTTCGCCGTCGCTCTCCCGAAGGCCGGCGCGTGGATGATGGGCATCAAGTGGGTCAGCGGCGTCGTGCTCTCGTACATGGCGATCGCGTATCTCCGCGACCGCTTCCCCGCCGTCGCCGCCTTCGTCAGCGCGAACACGCTCTACGCGCTCATCGGCTCGGTCATCTTGCTCGTCGGCGCCGGCCTCGGCCTCGTCCACATCTCGGCCGAACGCCGCAAATCGCCGATCGCGCACCTGTCGAAGCCGCTCAAGCTCGCCTCGATCCTCCCGGCCGTCGTCGGTGCGTTCATGTTCGTGAGCTGGTTCGAGGCCGCCGACGTGTTCGCGTCGCTCGGCCTCGGAAAGAAGACCGACAAGGTCGTCGCCACGGCCGACGCGGCGCCGATCGTGTGGAAGACGACCGAGCCCGGCGGCCTGGCCGAGGCGGCGGCGCAGAAGAAGCCGGTGCTGATCGACTTCGGTGCCGAGTGGTGCCACGCGTGCAAGGATCTCGAGAAGAAGACGTTCCCCGACGCGCGCGTCCGCAAGGAGGCCTCGCGCTTCGTGTCGATCCACATCGACGCGACCGACGACGAGGACAAGCAGATCCAGGAGCTCCAGAAGAAGTACAAGGTCGCCGGCCTGCCGACCGTCGTCCTGCTCGACAGCGACGGCCACGAGAAGGCGCGCTTCAGCGAGTTCGTCGAGCCCGACAAGTTCGTGACCGCGCTCCAGTCGGTGAACTGAATCCCCGGCGCCGCCATCCCCGGGCTCGTCTGCGCTTCACTTCGCCTTGCGGGCAGCTCGCCAAGCGGTGAACCAGCCGCCGGTCAAGAGGTCGAGCTCGGCCTCGGCCTCGTACGACGCGAGCTCGGCGGCGAGGTGCTCCTCGGGCGTCGCGTTCTGATCGGCGAGGTGCGCCTCGGCCTTCTGCCACGCGAAGAGCGCCTCGAGCACGCGGTTCACGAGGCGGCCCTGCGCCTCGATCCGCTCGTTGCGGATGCGCTCGAGCGCGACCTCCTCCTCGCCGAACACGAGCCGATCGAGGCGCCACGTCGCGCGCGCGTCGAGCCACGTCGTCGTGCCGCCCGTCGCCTCGGTGCGGTAGGGGTCGTACTCGGTCGGCATGAGGCTCTGCCCGTCGTCGACGATGCGCGCGGCGCGGAGGCGAAGCTCGGGCAGGAGAGCGCTCGTGCGCGCGCGGGAGGCGAGCGCGTCGGTCCGCGTCGCCGGCTCGTACAGGCTCGCGCGCTTCAGCGCCGCCTTCACCGCGCCGCGCGCGACGCCCGGCGTGATCACGATCGGCACCTCGATGCGCTCGGTCACGGGCGCCGTCGCCGGCACCTTCGGCGTTGGCGCGCTCGGCGGCGGCGCCGCGTCGCCCCTCGCGCGGCGCGGCGTGCGCGGCGCCGGCTTCAGCGCCGGCTCCTCGTCGTCGGCCTTCGTCGGGCCGTCGGCGAGCGCCGTCGCGCCGCTCGCCGGGGTCTTCGGCTGATCCGCGCGCGGCGAGGTGATCGCGCGCAGGATGTGGTCCGTCGGCCCGCCGAACAAGATCGAGCCGCTGAGCACGTCGGGCGCGCCCGTCGCGTGCACGTAGCCGACGTCGATCGAGACCCACAGCCCGGGCGCGCCGCGGCGCTTCGGCGTGCGCGTCCATGGCTGCCCCTCGACCGGCTCGCCGACGTCGACGAAGAGCTCGTGCGGCGCGGGGTCGATCTGATCGAGCCGCGGTCCGAGCAGCGACTCGTCGAGGAGCGCCGACGGATACGCCGCGGCGGCGCGGGACGAGGCGAGCGTGGCGAGCGCGGCGAGGAGGGAGGCGACGCGACGACGGTTCATGCCCTGTTCGTCGACACGAGCGCGCGCGAGGTTGCGTCTCAGGGCACGCGCACGACCGGCGCGCCCGCGAGCGCGCTCTTCAAGAAGGCGCGCATCACGTCGCTCGCCTCGGGCTCGTAGTAGAGGACGAAGTGCCCGTTCTCGCCGTGCTTCGACGCGAGCTGCAAATAGCCGATCGTCGCGCCGGACGCCGCGTTCGCGCGCGCGCTCGGCCCGCCGCGCGGCGTGCCGGCGATGACGAGCCCGGGCACGTCACGCAGCACCGGCCCGACCTCCGCGGCGCGGAGCGAGACGGCGAGCGCCTCCGCGGCCTCGGGCGGATTGTA
>DASYCF010000788.1:0-2293 GCA_036500365.1 Byssovorax sp. | reverse complement strand
GCACGAAGGACACGTGACCTCGGTGGACTTCGCGTAGCGGCTGCAAGCGGGGCAAGCGAGGAGGAAGGGGGCCATGCGCGACAGGCTACCTCGCCGCGGCGCGCCATGCAGCTATGGTAGCCAAATGCCCGAGACGCTTGGCGACGGCTCCGCGCCCTTCGAGAACACGGCGCCGCTCATCCCCGTGCGCACCGCGATCGGCGCCGAGGTGCACGAGCTCAAGCCGCTCCTCGCCGTGTGGGAGCTCACGATGAAGTGCGACCAGCCGTGCCAGCACTGCGGGTCGCGCGCGGGCCCCGCGCGCGCCGACGAGCTCTCGACCGACGAGGTCCTCGATCACGCGCGGCGGCTCGCCGACATGGGCTGCCGCGAGGTCGCGCTCATCGGCGGCGAGGCGTACCTGCGCACCGATCTCGCCGACGTCGTCTCCGTGCTCGCGCAGCGCGGCGTGCGCGTGACGATGCAGACCGGAGGCCGCGCCTTCACGCCCGAGCGCGCGCGCGCCCTCGCCGCCGCGGGCATGACCGCGATCGGCGTCTCGGTCGACGGCCCCGAGGAGGTGCACGACATCCTGCGCGGCAACGCGGGGAGCCACGCGGCCGCCCTCCGCGCGCTCGACGCCGCGCGCGACGCCGGCATGGTGACGACCGCGAACACGCAGATCAACCGGCTCAACTTCCGGCGCCTGCGCGAGACGCTCGCCCCGCTCCGCGCGCGCGGCATCGAGGCCTGGCAGCTCCAGATCACGACGCCGATGGGCCGCGCCGCCGACCAGCCGGATTGGATCCTCGAGCCGTTCCGCATCGTCGAGGTCATCGACACGCTCGCCGCGATCCAGATCGACGAGGTGGCGAAGTGGGAGGCGAGCGGGCGCAAGGGCATCCCGTTCAACGTCTCGCCGGGGAACAACATCGGCTACTTCGGCCCGCACGAGCAGCTCCTGCGCTCGCGGCCGCTCGGCCTCGAGGAGCACTGGCAGGGCTGCCGCGCGGGCATGAACCTCATCTCGCTCGAGTCCGACGGCACCGTGAAGCCGTGCCCGTCGCTGCCGACGGCGCCGTACGACGGCGGCAACGTGCGCGACAAGCCCATCGAGGAGATCTGGCGCGACGCGCCCGAGCTCGCGTTCGCGCGCAAGCAGGACACGAGCGAGCTCTGGGGCTTCTGCGCCACCTGCTACTACGCGGAGGTCTGCCGCGGCGGCTGCTCGTGGACGGCGCACACGACGCTCGGGCGGCGCGGCAACAACCCCTTCTGCTACCACCGCGTCGACGCGCTCAAGAAGCGCGGCGTGCGCGAGCGGCTCGTGCAGCGCGAGCGCGCGGGCGGCGAGCCCTACGACTTCGGCCTGTTCGAGCTCGTCGAGGAGCCGTGGCAGGCCGACGACGGCCCCGAGCCGCCGCTCCCCCCCGCTCCCTGGAAGAAGCGCCTTCCGCTCGCGGGCTAGCCGCGCGTCAGGGTGGACCGTCGCGCTCGCGATCCGCGACCTCGGACTCGGCGTCGAGGAGCGAGAGCGCGGTCGCGATCGCGATGGCGTCGTCGGTCATCTCGGCGGCGGCGAGCTCGCGGAACGAGAAGCGGCCCGTCGTCCACGTGAGCACGCGGCGCAGGGCCTCCATGCCGTCGAGCCGCGCGCCGCCCTTGCGCACGTCGGCGAGGCGGCCCGCGGCGAGGGTCATCGACAGCGCCTCGCCGTTCGACTCGAGCTCGAGCGCGCCCGTGCTCCGGTCGGCGTCGAGCAGGGCGAGGAGCGCGTGCACGGGGAACAGCGTGAGGCTCCCGGCGAGCTCGGGCCCGGCGGTCGACGACGCCGCGCGCTCGTCGCCGAGGCGCGCCGCCGCCCGCGCGAGCGCCGTCGTCTGCGCGACGACGTGCGCGACGTCGATCGGATCGGGCACGCACACGTCGGCCCCCGCGGCGAACCGCGCGCGGGTGTCCTGCGCCCCCGAGAGCACGAGCAGCGGCGCGCGGCCCAGCGCGCCAGCCTCGCGCCGCAGCCGCACTGCGAACGCGTCGGCGCCGCCGGGCGTCGCGTCGTCGAACAGGACGCACCTCGCCGAGCACGCGCGCGCCGCGTCGAGGCCCGTCGTCGCGTCGATGCGCCGCGCCACGTCGAACCGCGCAGCGCGGAGCGCGCGCTCCAGCGGATCGCGCCCGGCGCCGACCGCGACGAGCACGACCGACGCGGCGGCGGCCTGTGGCGCGAAGTGCACGACGGACGCGACGGGCGAAGGCGACGGCGAGAGCGCGAGCGCGGCCGCGACCTCCTCCGGCGTGGCGAGCGCGTCGCCGC
>DASYCF010000787.1:0-5815 GCA_036500365.1 Byssovorax sp. | reverse complement strand
GGCGCGGTGCTTCACGTCGCCCGCGGCGGGCGTCGTCGCGCTGGTCGGCTTGGGCGTCGCGCCGTTGCCGTCGCGCGCCTCGACCGGCTTCACGGCGCCCATGCCGAGCGGCGTCCGCGTGCGGTTCGGAGGCGAAGGCAGCGCGCGCTTCGGCGGCGCGGTGCTCGTCGCCTCGGGCGCAGGCGTCGACGTCGACGCAGGCGGCGCGGCGCTGACCGAGCCGTCCTCGCGGCGCGGCGGCGAGGGGTGCGTGGATCCCCGCTTCGGCAGCGGGGGCGCCGAGCGGACGGGCGCCGTGCTCGGCTTCGCGTCACTGGAGGCCGGGCGACCCGAGCCCGCGAGGGGCGGCTTCGTCGAGAGGCTGGCCGGCGGGATGCTGCCGGGCCGGCGCGGCGGCGGAGGCGGAGGACGGCTCGCGGGCCTGCGGGGCGCGGTCGAGGCGGCGGCGCTCGGGGCCTTCGTCGTCGGCGCAGGGGGCGGCTTGGCGGCGGGCTTGTCGTCGACGACGACATCGAGCTCGTCGAGCTCGGTGCTGGAGACGCGCTCCGGCGCGGGCGACTCGGCCGCGACGCTCGACGCGGCCACGATCGGCGCGTCGAGCCCGACGAGGCCGATGTCGCCGGTCAGGATCCTCGTCGTCTTCGTGTCGCCGCCGGCGCCGTTCGCGAACACCTCGGTGTCGTCGGCGCTGTCGCCCTCGTCGATCGGCGAGGCGCTCGGCGACGCCCAGAGCGAGTCGATGTCGCTCGTCGTCCGCTTGCGCGGGAACTGCCCCATCCCTTGCATCGTCGCGGTGCGCTGGCGCGGGAGCGGCTTCGGCGGGCCGCCCTGCGATCCCGCCGGCCGCCCGGGCATGCGCGGCGCCGGGGGGATGACGGGGTTCACCTGATCGATCGACTCGGTCTTGGCGTCGTAGTTCGGGATCTGCGTGATCACCTCGCGGCCGCTCGTCTTCGCCGCGCCGGGCATCACGATGGGGACGACCGGCGCGCTCGGCCGGTCCTTCGCGTCGGGCGAGGTGAGGCCGACGAGCGTGCGCATTTCGCGGCGAGCGGACGGTGACAGCGCGGGCGGCGCCTCGTCGTGGTCGGCGGCGGACGCGGCGGCGGCGGCGGCGGTCGCGAGCTCGGGCATCGTGAACGCGGGCGCCCACTCCTTCATGCCCTCGCGCCACACGAGCGTCGACGGCGCGAGCACGTTGCTCGCGAGCGCCGCACGGAGCTCGTCCGTGCCAACGAGACGCTGGACGCCCCGCTCGTCGGTCCACCTCCACTCGTCGCGCGCGGTCAAACTCGATCCCTCACCGCAGCTGGTCCGACCCGGAGGTCTCCCGCTCTCTTCGTCGTTCTTCCCTGCCGCAGGCAGGGCGGGGTTTGGGCCCGCTGGCGGCCCCATCGGCATTTGTCCGGCCCCAAGAGGAGCGCGAGACGGGTCGAGATCGTACCGCGAGCGGGGGCCGAATCACCTTTTTTCTGCGTCGCGGCAACATTCGCGGGCCTCGGGTCGACGAACCTCGCATGGCCGCGTCGGAACCACGAACCCTCGGCGGCTCGATCGTCCTCGGCGCTCGCGCGCTCGCCGCGTCTGCGCTCGATTGGCTCGCGCCGCGCGGGTGCGCCGCTTGCGACGCGTCGCTCGCGCGGCGGGCGATCTTCTGCGCGGCGTGCGCGGCGACGGTCGAGCGGCACGGCGCTGACGCGGGCGCGTTCCCGGCCGGGGCGCTCTACGCCGGCGCCGTGGCCGACGCGATCGCGCGCCTGAAATACGGGGGTCGCGCCGACGTCGGCGCCGCGCTCGGGGAGCTCCTGCTGCGCGTGGACCTCGCGCCGTTCGACCTCGTCGTGCCGGTGCCGCTTCACCCGCTGCGGCTCGCGGAGCGGGGCTTCAACCAGGCGGCGCTCCTCGCGCGGCCGCTCGTGCGGACCGGGGCGCGCTTCGCTCCGCGGGCGCTCCGGCGCACGCGACCGACGTCGCAGCAGACGCGCCTCTCCCGGGTCGAACGCCTCGAGAACGTCGCCTGTGCCTTCGCCGCGAGCTCGGCGGTCCGCGGCGCGCGCGTCGTGATCGTCGACGACGTCGTGACCACGGGCGCCACGCTGTCGGCGTGCTGCGACGCGGCGCGTGACGCCGGCGCGCGCTCGGCCTTCGGCGTCGCCGTCGCGGCCGCGCCCGACGGGCATTTTTTGTCACGCGTTTCGGGGTGACGCGCGCTTTCGTCTATGATCCTGGCAGTGTTTCCGGCGGAGCCCGTCCCCGACCGCATCGGGGCGTACAAGGTCATCCGGCGCCTGTCGCGCACGGGGTCCGCCGACGTGTACCTCGGGCTGATGGAAGGCCCGATGGGCTTTCGTCGCGTCTGCGAGCTCAAGCTCGTCGAGAACACGCTCGAGGGCGACGCCGATCTCGGCGAGGAGCTCGCGCGCGAGGCGGCCATCTGCTCGCGGCTGAACCACCCGGCGATCCTGCGCATCTTCGACTTCTTCGAGCTCGATCGCCGGCTCGTCCTCGTGCTCGAGCACGTCGACGGCGCCGACCTCGAGCGGCTCGTGCAGCACCTCCAGCGGCGCAAGCAGAAGCTCGGGGACGACGCGATCTGGTTCATCGCCTCGCAGCTCCTCGGCGCGCTCTCGCACGCCCACGCGGCGACCGACGAGGACGGCAACCTCACGCCCGTCGTGCACCGCAACCTCGCGCCCGACAACGTGCTCATCGGCTGGGACGGGCAGGTGCGCCTCGCGGGCTTCGGCCTCGGCAAGATCCTCGGGCGGAGCCCCGACACGGTGGTCGGCGTCATCAAGGGCCGCCCCGGCTACATGTCGCCCGAGCAGGCGCGCGGCGAGCGGGTCACGCCGCGCGCCGACGTCTACGGCATCGGCCTCTTGATGTGGAGCCTGCTCAGCGGGCGCGTTCCGCCGCTGAACGGCGTGCGCCCCGAGCCGCTCTCGTCGATACGGCCCGACGTCCCGCGCGAGCTCGCCGCCGCGATCGAGGCCTCGCTCGAGCCCTCGCCCGACAAGCGCAAGATCACCTGCGCCGAGATCGAGCACTGGCTGAAGAAGATCACGAAGGCCGAGGCGGGCCGCGCCGATCTGCTCGAGAAGATCGTTCTGCTCCGCTCGACGCGGACGCCGCTCGGGGAGGGCGCCGTCGAGCCGCCGCACACGGCGCGGCCGCCGGCGAAGGTGACGGGGCAGCGCCGCCGGCTCGCGATCCGCGGGCTGCACGCGCACCAGCCGGGCTCGGCGTTCGCGCGCTCGTCGCCCTCGTCGCGGCCCCCGGGGCGCGGTCAGTCGACGATGCCGCCGCCGCCCGGCGCGAGCGAGCCGCCGCCGTCGATGCGCCGCTACCCGACCGACTCGCCGCCGAGCGAGCGCCCGCCCGCGAGCTACGCGCCGCCGGGCGGATCCATGCGCAGGCCCTCGGGCGCGCGCCGCCTGTTCGACGACGACGGGCCCGCCTCGTTCGCGCCGCCCGTCGCAGCTCCCGACTCGGTGGCGCCGCGCGGGCTCGCGTCGCAGCCGCCGCCGCCGCTCGCGTTCGGCAGCGTCTCGCCCGCCGTGCCGCCGCCGCCGTCGTGGATCTTGCCGGCGCCGCCGGCCGACGTCGCCGCGGCGCAGGCCGGCCTCGGCGCGCTGCTGCCGCCTCCCGACGTTGCGCACAAGAACGGCGCGTCGACGACGCCCGCCGCCGCGGCAGCACCCCCGTCGACCGGGCCGCCGAGCGAGGCGCCGTCGATCGGGTCGATCGAGCCGCGCCCGCAGATGTTCCGCCCGCCGCTCATCACGCGCGACGAGGACCGGATGACGCTGCCGGGCATCCGCTCCGGCAAGCCTCGCGCGTCGCGCCTGTCCGAGGTGCTCGCGCTCGGCGTCGCGGCGCTCACCGCGGCGGCCGTCGTCGGCGCGGGCGTCTTCTTCGCCGAGCGCAAGAACGGCGGCTCGAACGGGCAGCAGCCACAGCAGCCGCAGGTCGTCATCGTCCCATTCGCCAACGCGGCGCCTACGTCGGCTGCCACCGCATCGCCCGCGACGGCCGCTCCGGGCGGTGCGCCGAACCCGTCGTCGAGCGCCCGCGCGAACGACCCGATGCTCCTCCCGGGCGGCTACGGCTACCTCACGGTCAAGTCGCCCGTCACCGCGGTCGTGTTCGTGAACGGCCACAACATCGGCGCGACGAACGAGCCGCTGCAGGCCCAGTGCGGCAAGCGCTTCATCCGCATCGGCACCCTGTCGGAGGCGGGGCCCATGTGGGTCGCGCCGGGACAGACGGTGATCGTCCCGTGCCAGAGCGCCATCACGATCGAGCAGAGGCCCGCGCCGTCCATGGGCCGATGATCGGCCGATAAACGGCGCGCGCGACCGGCCGGCCGTCGCTTGTAAGTGGGGTGAGCGCGGCCTACGGTACGGGGTTCCGTATGGCGCGACCGGTCCCTTCGTTCGACGAGGTGCGCGCGGCCGTCCGCGGTCACGTGCCCGTGCTCGACGGCCTGCGCGGCCTCGCGATCCTGCTCGTGCTCGTGCACAACGCCTGCGGGCCCGACGGCCCGTCGACCGGCGTCGTGATGAAGCTGTTCGACGTCACGACGAACATCGGCTGGGTCGGCGTGCAGCTCTTCTTCGTCCTGTCGGGCTTCTTGATCACGGGCATCCTGCTCGAGACCGCGGGGCGCGAGCGCGCGTGGCGGTCGTTCTTCATGCGCCGCGTGCTGCGCATCTTCCCGCTGTACTACGCGGCGCTCTTCGTCGCGTTCGTCGTCGCGCCGCTCGTGCGCGGCGTGCCGTCGGCGGCCTCCCCGAACGTCGGCTTCTACCTCGCGTACCTGCAGAACTGGTCGCCCGGCGTGGTCGTGCACGGCGAGGCCGGGCGCATCGTGCATTTCTGGTCGCTCGCCGTCGAAGAGCAGTTCTACGTCGTCTGGCCGCTCGTCGTGTTCCTCTTGCCGCGGCGCGCGCTCGCGTGGGTCGCCGCGCTCCTCGTCGTCGCCGCGCCCGCCGTGCGCGTCGCCATCCTCGCGGCCGGGTGGTCGAACGAGTGGGCGTACCAGGGCACGCTCGCGCGCATGGACGCGCTCGCGCTCGGCGGCCTCGGCGCGCTCGCGCTGCGCACGCCCGAGGTCTACGCGTGGCTCGCGCCGCGCCTCGGCAAGGCCACGTGGGCGCTCGGCGCCGCGCTCGCCGTCGTCGTCGTCGCCGCGCGCGGCTTCCCGCGGCAAAATCCCATCTCGCAGACCGTCGGCTACTCCGTGCTCGCGCTCTTCTTCCTCGCGCTGTTGCTCCTCGCCGTGGTCGGCGGGCGCGCCGGCTCGCCGCTCGCCGCGTGGCTCGATTCGAAGGCGCTGCGCGCGCTCGGTCAATACAGCTATGGGCTCTACGTGCTCCATGTCCCCATCGCCGACGCGCTCCACGCCCACGTCGACCTCGCCTCGGGCAGCGCCGCGCACCGCATCGGCCTGCGGCTAGGCTTCACGGTGGTGGTCGTCGGCCTGAGCTTCGCCGGGGCGCTCGCCTCCTATCATCTCCTCGAGAAACGACTGCTCGATCTCAAGCGCTTCTTCGCGCCAGGTGCACCCATGAACGCTTCCAACCGCGCCCCGGAGCCTGCGTCGTGAGCGCCGCCGCGCCGGGCGTCGCCGACGCCGAGCCGAGGACGGGCGCGCCCGTCGCCGACGCCTCCATCCCGCGCCCGCACGCCGTGTATTTCGGGCCCGCGGGGCGCCCGCTGTTCGGCATGCTCCACGCGCCCGAGGGCGGGTTCGGCGGCGCGCGCGTGCTCCTCTGCTCGCCGCTCGGGTACGAAGGGCAGTTCGCGTACATCA
>DASYCF010000786.1:0-2808 GCA_036500365.1 Byssovorax sp. | reverse complement strand
GAACCGATCGGCGCCGCCAACGGCATGACCGCGGCGCAGCCGACGTCTTCCAGTTTTTTCGCCAGGATCGGATCATCCAGGCAGTAGGGCAGCACGACGAAGCCTTCCTTGACCAGCACGCGCGCCGCCTCGGCGAAGCGGCTCGACGGGTAGCGCTTCACGAGGAACTCGAGCGTCGCCGTTCGGGATTTCTCGTCGCCCTTCGCGTGGAAGTCGTTCGCGAGATCGTAGAGGCCCTGCCCCGCGTCGTCTTCCATGCGGCGCTCGGGCTCGGCCTTGCTGGCGCACTGGAACGGCGCGACGGCGAGGAGCGCCGCGGCGAGGGCCGCGCGCATCACGCGCCCGCGCGGCCCTGCGGCGCGACGACGCCCGCGAGCGGCGACGACGCCGACGCGTAGAGGCGCCTCGGCATGCGGCCGGCGAGGAACGCGGCGCGGCCGGCGCGCACGCCGTCGCGCATCGCCGCCGCCATGAGCACGGGGTCCTTCGCGAGCGCGATCGCCGTGTTCATGAGCACGCCGTCGCAGCCGAGCTCCATCGCGACGGCGGCGTCGCTCGCCGTGCCGACGCCCGCGTCGACGAGCACGGGCACCCTCGCGCGCTCGCGGATGATCATCAGGTTGTACGGGTTCTGGATGCCGAGGCCCGAGCCGATCGGCGCCGCGAGCGGCATCACGGCGGCGCACCCCGCGTCCTCGAGCTTCTTGCAGACGATGGGATCGTCGATGCAGTACGGGAGCACCGTGAAGCCCTCCTTCACGAGGATCTTCGCTGCCTCGAGCGTCGCCTCGTTGTCGGGGAAGAGCGTGTCCTTGTCGCCGATGACCTCGAGCTTCACGAGGTCCGACAGGCCGAGCTCGCGCGCGAGGCGGCACGTGCGCACGGCCTCGTCCGCCGTGTAGCAGCCGGCCGTGTTCGGGAGCACCGTGAACGCGCCCGACGTCACGAGCGCCATCATCGATCCTGCGCCGCGCTCCTTGAGATCGACGCGGCGGAGCGCCACGGTGACGACCTCGGCGCCGGACGCCTCGATCGCGGCGCGCGTCTGCTCGACGCTCGCGTACTTGCCCGTGCCGACGAGGAGGCGCGACGAGAACGTGTGCGCGCCGATGACGAGCGGATCCGTGTGCTGCATGGCGACGCCGTAGCGCCGCGGCGCGCGCGCGGGAAGCCCGCCGTCGGCCCGAAACGCGAGGCCAGCCGCGAGGGCGCATGCTAGCCTCGCCCGATGCACGTACGGGTCGCGTTCGCCGCGCTCGCCCTCGCGGTGTTCCCGGCGGTCGCCCTCGGCCCGCACGCTTCGCCTTCGGTCGCCGAGGCGAGCGTCTCTCGGCTGCTCTCGCTCGACGAGCTCGTCGCCGGCGCGACGCACGTCGTCGTCGCGACGCCGATGGAGCGCAAGGCCGTGTGGGAGGAGATCGGCGGCTCCAAGCGCATCGTCACGTACACGCGCATCGACGTCGCGCGCACCGTCCTCGGCAGCGCGCACGGCTCGGTGTGGGTGCGCACGCTCGGCGGCGCCGTCGGCAACGTCGGCCAGAGCGTCGCGGGCGAGGCCAAGCTCACGATCGGTCAACAGGCCGTGATCTTCCTGTTCGACGCCGCGGGCGTCACGGTCGTCTCGGGCCGCGCGCAGGGCCACTTCCCCGTCGGCGCGGACAACACGCTGCGCTCGAGCCCGGACGTCGGCGGCCTCATCCCGCAGCGCGGCCCCGCGGCCGTCTCGGCGCGCGACGCGCTCATCGGCGCCGACCTCGAGGTCGCGCTCGGCCGCGTCACGCAGGCGCGGGCCGACCATGCGCGCTGAACCCCTCGTCGCCGCAGCAGCCACCGTCCTCGCCCTCGCCATGGGCACCGCGAACGCGAGCGCCTACTGCAGGACGAGCGTGTGTGACGGCGACACGTCGCAGGTGTGCGTCCCCGAGCCCGGCGGCGTCGACTGCGGCACGCCGCTCTTCTGGGCGTCGCGCTGCGTGAGCTGGTCGATGCAGGCCGACGCGTCGGATCAGATCTCGCTCGCCGACGCGACGCCGATCTTCGCGGCTGCGTTCGCGAACTGGGCGAGCGCGCCGTGCGCCGGCGGCGGCACGCCGAGCCTCGTCGTGACCCAGCTCGCCGACGTCACGTGTCACCAGATCGAATACAACCAGGATGGCGGCAACGCGAACGTCATCATGTTCGACGACACGACGTGGCCCTACGCCGGCACGAGCGCGACGCTCGCGCTGACGACGGTGACGTACGACCTCGACACGGGCGAGATCTACGACGCGGACATGGAGCTCAACTCGTCCGCGGTCACGTTCACGACCAGCACGACCGGCACCGTCGACTTCGACCTGCCGTCGATCGCGCAGCACGAGACGGGGCACTTCCTCGGCCTCGCGCACTCGCAGGACACGAGCGCGACGATGTACGCGACCTACAACGAAGGCGACACGAGCCTGCGCACGATCGAGCCCGACGACATCGACGCGATCTGCGCGGCGTACCCGCCTGGTGCTACGCCGGACGCGACCTGCGACACGACGCCGCGGCACGGCTTCTCGGCGATCTGCGGCGGCACCGACGTGAGCGACTCGTCGTCGGGGTGCGCCGCTTCCCCCGGACCGATCTCGGGCGCGGGCGCCCTCGCCGCGGCGTGGGCAGCGCTCGCGGTGGTCGCGCGTCGGCGGCGTGCGCGGGCCGGCGGCGCTCGCGCGGCGCGGTGAGCCGGCGCGGCGGCAGGCCGTTCGGTCGGTCGGCGCCGCCGGAGCGCGCGGCCGCGTCTGCCGACGCGCGCGACGTCGAGCTCGTGACCGATGACGC
>DASYCF010000785.1:0-5004 GCA_036500365.1 Byssovorax sp. | reverse complement strand
CCCCTCGCCCGCGGGCGGCGACGCGAGCTCTTCCGCCAGGCGCGTCGCCGCGGCGTGCTCGATCCGAGTCGCCGGCGCGGTCACCGGGTCGTCGCCGAGCGCGCGCGCGAGCAGCGCCTCGTGGTCGGGCTCGTCGAGCGGCGTCGGCGACCACGCCACGCGCAGCGCCTCCGCGATCGACGCGTCGCCGCGCGCGCGACCGGCGACAGCGGAGTCGCCGCCCTCGAGCGCCGCGCGCAGCGCCTCTGCCTCGGCGAGCTCCTCGGGCGTCGGCGGCGCCTCGTCGTCCAGGTCCGACGGCGCGTTCGGAACGATGTGGAGCCTTCGGTCGTCGCTCATGGCTTGCGCTCCACGCGGGCGCGCGGCTGCGGCTCGTCGGCCGAGCCCTCCTCAGTTTGCGTCGCGTTCGGGCCGAGCGCCTTCTTCATCGCGGCGAGCGCCCGGTGCAGCACGACGTCGAAGGTCGAAACGGTGACGCCGAGCGTCGCGGCGACCTCCTCGCGCGGCCGCTCCTCGAGCACGCGCAGTCGGATGGCCTGGGCGTAGCGCGGGTTGATCGCCTTGAGCGCGACCTCGACGCGACCGCGCGACTCGGCGAGATCGCGCTTCTCGCTGAGCTCGGCCTCGCCAGATCGCGCCGGATCGCGCTCGGAGGCGTCGATCTCGCGCTCGAGATCCTGCGGCTCGTAGAGCGCCTCGCGCTTGCGCGACCGCAGCATGTCGAGCGCGATGCGCATCGAGACCACGCGGAGCCACGGGTAGACGCCGGCCGGGTGCCACTGGAACTGGTGGAAGCGCTCCACGACCCGCGCGTACGTCTCCGCGAGGGCGTCCTGCGCGGCGGCGTCGGAGCCGAGGCGCGGCAAGAGCACGGCGCGGTAGAGCATCGGTCCGTGGCGCCTCAAGATCTGCCCGAGCGCCGCGCGATCGCCCGCCTGCGCCTGGTCGACGAGCGCGCGCTCCGCGTCGAGATCGGGGCGAGCGACGGCCACGCGCCACACCATAACCCGAAGCCCGCGCGCGGAGCACGTTCGGGCCCGAAGCGCCGCGATCGCGGCCGCCTCGCGCCGCGGCCCCGCGACAGGCGCGCTCGCGGCCCACGGCGCCCAAGCGAGCGCCGACGAGGCCGTGCTGAGATCGAGCGCCGCGAGCATCACCCTGAAAACGCGGCAAACGCGTGGACCTTACGCAGAAATGACGTAAAACACGCGGGCCGATGCCGCCCCGAGCCCGCGCCGCGCCGCGCCCGAGTCGCCCGTGAGCGACGCAGAAGCGCCCGCGTTTCCGGCCCCCAGCGCGGCCGTGCCGCCGTTCGAGCCGCGCCGCGGGGCCCGGGTCTGCGGCGTCTGCAACGCGCTGAACGGCGTCGACTTCGAGCGCTGCATCCGGTGCGGCGTCGCCCTCGGCGCGCGGCCCGGTCGAGCCGCACGCGCGCCCCTCGGCGTCGGCGGCCGGATCGTCGTCGCGCTCACGCTGGTCGTGTTCGCAGGACAGGTGGCGGTGTCGCTCCTCCACGATCACGCGCTCCCGCTGCTCGGCGGCGGCAACAACGAGGACGCGCTGCGCTTCGGCGCGCTGCTCGTCGATCGCGCCGCCCTCTCCGCGGAGCCTTGGCGCGCGCTCTCCGCGACGTTCGTGCACTTCGGGCTCTTGCACGTCGCGTCGAACTTGCTCGGGCTCGTGTGGCTCGCGCGGCTGGCCGAGCCCGCCATCGGCGCCGATCGCTTCGTGCTCGCGTACGTGGGGTCCGGCCTCGCCGGGTGGGCCGCGAGCGCGGTCCGCTCGCTCGCCATGCACGCGCCGGCGTCGCTCAACGCGGGGGCGAGCGGCGCCGTGTTCGGGCTGCTCGGCCTCGTCCTCGGGTGGATGGTCCGCACGCGCGACCCGCGGTGGAAGGGGTTCGCGTTCAACGCCGTGATCCTGAGCCTCGCGTTCGGGTTCGCGCTGAACGGCGCCGGCACGCTCGTATCGGGCAAGGGCGCCGCGATCTCGATCGACAACACGGCGCACGTCGGCGGCCTCTTGTTCGGACTCGCGAGCGGGGTCGCCTTCGCCGGCGAGCTGCGAGCGCCGCGCTGGCTCCTTCGCCTCGGGGCGGCGCTCGCGCTGGTCGCGTCGGTCGCGGCGCTCGTGTGGTCGCAGCTCGTCAGCGCCTGACGACAGGCGCGCCGCCGCCCAAAACGTGCTGAACGCGTGTTCTTTCGGCCGAAGGGGTGACCGAGGCCACGGCGCGGCGTACAACAGGGGTAGACCATGCAGCTTCGCGACGCACTCCTCGTTGGCCTCGCCGTCACCACCCTCAGCGCCGTCAGCGGCTGCTACTATTACCGCGACCCGGGGTACGGCGAGCCGCCGCCCCCGCCTCCGGGGGAGCCGGGCGCGCAGATGGGGCCCGACGGGCAGCCCGTCCCGCAGCAGCCCTATCAACAGTCGCCGTACGCGCAGCCCTCACCGTACGCCCAGCCGCAAGAGGGGCCGGCCGAGGCGCCGCATCGCGTCCGCCGCGGCCCGATGGCCGACGCAGCGCCCCGCATCACGGCGCCCACCGCGTTCGGCAACGGCGACGGTGGGCAGTTCCGCGGCCTCGTCTACCTCGTCCCGGACGACGTGGAGCGCCTGCCCGACTTCTCGCGCCTGCGCCCCTTCGCCACGCTCTTCACCGACCGGTTCGACGTCAAGCCGCAGGAGTTCCGCGGCGGCTTCCCCGGCGTGTCGAAGGAGGACGAGTGGTTCGCCATCCGCTACGAGGGCCCGTTCTTCGCGAGCGAAGGCGGCACGTGGCGCTTCCGCCTCGTCTCGGACGACGGCGCGGCCCTGTACGTCGACAACCAGAAGGTCATCGACAACGACGGCGTGCATGGCGTGCGCACGGCGCACGGCGCGGTCGAGCTCGCGCCCGGCCGCCACCACCTCCGCCTCGACTACTTCCAAGGTAACCGTGGCCCGGTCGCCCTCGAGCTCTACACCGCCGCGCCGAGCGAGCCGCAGCGCGAGTTCATCCTCCAGGGCGGACGTCGATAAGTCGGTCGGCGAGTCGGAACGCGACGAATCCTACTGCGCATCCGCGAGGCGTCTCACGTGCTCGAGCACGCTCCGCGCGACGCTCCCTACCCTCGCGGCGCGCAGCGAATTCGGTCGCCTTCCCTCACGGTGCTCGGTGAGGGGATCAGACGACCTTATTTGCGGAGGCGGAAGGGGCCGGCCTTGTGGACCTTGCCGGGCAAGGGGCGGCCGATGACCTGTTCGGCGACTTGGCCGGCGACGATGAGCTTGTCGAGGTCGACGCCGGTGGTGACGCCCATGCCGTGGAGCATGTAAACGAGGTCCTCGGTGGCGAGGTTACCGGCGGCGCCGGGCGCGTAGGGGCAGCCGCCGACGCCGCCGACCGACGCGTCGAACGTGCGCACGCCGAGCTCGAGCCCGACGAGCGCGTTCGCGAGCGCCGTGCCGCGCGTGTCGTGGAGGTGGAGCGCGATCTGCTGCTCGGGCATGTCGCCGAGGAAGCGCCGCACGATGTCGCGCGTCTGCTTCGGCGTGCCGACGCCGATCGTGTCGCCCAGGCTGATCTGATAGCACCCGAGGTCGAGCAAGCGCTTCGCGATCGAGAGCGCCTTCTTCGGGTCGACGTCGCCCTCGTACGGGCACCCCCACACGGTCGACACGTACGCGCGCACGGCGAGGCCTGCGGCGCGCGCGGGCGGGACGATCTCGGTGAAGACGTCGAGCGTCGCGTCGATCGTCTTGTTCACGTTGCGCTTGTTGTGCGTCTCGCTCGCGCTCATGAAGACCGCGATCTCGGACAGGCCGGCGGCGAGCGCGCGCTCGAGGCCGCGCGCGTTCGGGCAGAGCGCGCTCAGCGTCACGCCGGGCGGCGCCTTGAACGAGGTGGCGAGCTCTTCCGCGTCCGCGAGCTGCGGCACCCACTTGGGTGAGACGAAGCTCGTGATCTCGAGGCGCTGCAGCCCGGACTCGACGAGCGCGGCCGCGAGGCGGCGCTTGCCTTCGACCGGGATGATCGCGTCCTCGTTCTGCAGGCCGTCGCGGAGGCTCACCTCGTAGACACTCACCGCGTCGGGGACGCCCGCGAAGAGATCCTGCGCCATGCCGCCGTTCTCCCACGAACGTCCGCCGGCGGCCAGACGCCCTGCGTGCCTTGCCTAAGGGAGCCGCGCCCGTGTTTGACGGCTCGCCCCGAGGCGACACGCGCCGAGTCGAACCTAGGTTTCTGTCAAGGAGACCCGGCGGAGCGCGCGTGAGCGCCTTCGTGTCGCGCCTCTGGATCACGAGACCTCTGGATCACGAGACCTCTGGATCACGAGAGAGGAGCCGACATGAAGCCCAGCGTCATCCTCGGTGTCGTGGTCATCGCGACCATCGGCGCGTGCACGCAGCGCGAGACCCTCTCGTCGGACCTCGAGCGGATGCATGACACCGGACCGCTCGCGGGCGTGAGCGCGGCGCCCACCGCTGCCCCATCGGCGGAGGTCGAGGTCGCCGGCGACGACGACGTCCTCGCCGTCCTCTCGGCTGCGTCGCGCGCGCGCTCGACGGAGGCCGATCTCGCGGGGGCGCGCGGCCACGACATCGCCCTGAAGCAGCTCGCGGTCACGCTCTCGCAGCACGGGCTCGACGCGGCGAACCGCCTCGAAGAGCTCGCCCGAAAGCAGGGCAAGGCGACGCTCGACGGCCCGACGGTGCGAGACATCTCGCGTCGCTCGGAGCGGAGCGTCGAGCTCCTGCGCACCGAGACGGGCGACGTGTTCGACGTCGATTTCATGGAGACCGAGGCCGAGGGCCTGCAACGCATGCTGATGACGCTCGACGAGCAGCTCGTCCTCGTCTCCGTCAACGAACCCGAGGAGACGGGCGCCTTGACCGACGTGCGCGCGACGATCGCGCGCGATCTGTCGGAGGTGCGGGCGCTGCGGAAGAAGCTCGGCGAGCCGTGAGGCGGCGGCCGGTCGCGCGGACCTAACGCTGCGTCTGCTTCAGCGCGTTCGACGC
>DASYCF010000784.1:0-2614 GCA_036500365.1 Byssovorax sp. | reverse complement strand
TTCTTCGGCTTCGCCAACGTCGATCTCATGCTCGACCGGCGCGATCGCGCGCTGATCCTCGAGTGCAACCCGCGCATGTCGGCCGCGACGCCGGAGCTCCTGCGCTCGCCCGAGCTCGCGTCCGGCCTCGACACGGGCGCGCGGTTTCTCGAGGGCTTCCTCCGCACGCGCGCGTGGCGGCGGGCGTTCGAGCGACTCGGCTTGCCGACCACGACCAGCCGCCCCGCGTCGCTCGACGTCGTGCTCCACGGCGCGCGCGGCGTCGTCGCGGGCACGCTCCCGAGCGGCGTGTACACGCGGCGCGGCGCCGCGCTCGACTACGTCGGCCCGGATCTGCGCGCGCTCGAGGCCGGCAAGATCGCGATCGTCGTCATGGCGCGTGAAGGGCAGGCGTGCGAGCGCGGCGACACGCTCGCGACGGCGATGTCGACCGAGGCGCTCTACGATGACGACGGCGCGCTCTTGCCCGTGGCGCGGGCGCTGCTCGCGCGCCTTCGCTTCGGCCACGAGGAGCCGCCTCGATGATCCAAGAGCCCGTCGATCTCTCGCACGTCGCGGCCGAGATCCTCGCGAAGCGCGACGCGCTCCTCGCGTCGGCAGCGCGCGGGACGCCGGCGTACGCGTTCGATCGCGCCGCGTTCGGCGCCGCGCTCGACGCGTTCGAGCGAGCGTTCTCGCGCGAGCTCCCCGGGCATCGCGCGTTCTACGCCGTGAAGTCGAACCACCACCCGCTCGTCGTCGAGGAGGCGGCGCGGCGCGGCTTCGGGCTCGACGTCTCGAGCGGGCGCGAGCTCGAGCAGGCGCTCGCGCTCGACGGCGCGCCGATCCTGTTCAGCGGCCCCGCGAAGGCGCCCGCCGAGCTCGAGCGCGCCGTCCTCCACGCGGATCGCGTGACCGTGCACCTCGACAGCTTCCGCGAGCTCGAGCGCCTCGGCGACGCGACGACCAAGCTCGGCCGCGCGATCACCGCCGGCGTCCGCGTGTCGACCGAGCGAGACGGCGCGTGGTCGAAGTTCGGCGTCCCGCTCGACGATCTCGCGCGCTTCGTCCGCGCGGCGCGGGCGCACCCGCTCGTCGATCTCCGCGGCGTCCAGTTTCACTCGAGCTGGCACCGCGACGCGACGCCGTTCGCGCGCGCGCTCGAAGACCTCGCTCGCGTGATCGCGCGCGACCTCACCGGCGAGGAGCTGGCGCGCCTCGCGTTCGTCGACGTCGGCGGCGGCTACAGGCCGCACGCGCTCGAGGGCGAGTTCACCGCGGACGAGTCGGCGGGCGCGGGCAGGAGCTACCGGATGAAGCCTTCGATCCCGATCGACGCGTACGCGCGCGCGCTCGGCGACGCCTTTCGCGCGCACCTCGCGCCGCTCGTCTCGGCGCGCGCCTACACCGAGCCCGGCCGCGTCGTCTCCACGCACGCGATGCACCTGCTCCTGCGCGTCGTCGACAAGAAGGCGGACGATCTCGTCATCGTCGACGGCGGCGTGAACATGGTCGGCTGGGAGAAGTACCTCCACGTCGCGTGCCCGGTCGTGAACCTCACGCGCCCGTCGCTCGCCGAGATCCCGGTGCGCATCGGCGGATCGCTCTGCGACTGCGAGGACGTCTGGGGCTTCCACTGCTTCGCCGAGCGCATCGAGGAGGGCGACGTGCTCGTCGTGCCGATGCAGGGCGCCTACGGCTGGTGCGTCGCGCAGTCGTTCATCCGCGACGTGCCCGAGGTGCGCGAGCTCGACGCGTGATCGTGCCGCTTGGTCGACGCGGCGCGGGCCCTTCGGCATAGTCGCGCGCGTGAAGCCGGGGGACACGCGGGGCCGCTACGTCGTCGAGGCGCTCCTCGGCAAGGGCGGCATGGGCGAGGTGTTCGAGGCGCTCGACACGCAGCTCGGCCGCAAGGTCGCGCTGAAGCTCCTGCCCGCCGGCGCGGACGAAGCGGCGACGGCGCGCCTCGTGCGTGAGGCGCGCGCGGCGGCCGCGTTCCACCACCCGAACGCCGTCGTCGTGTTCGACGCGGGCGAGCTCGACGGCGAGCCGTACATCGCGATGGAGCTCGTGCGCGGCCAGGCGCTGCGCGCGTTCGTCGGCGACGAGGCCGTGCCGATCGCGCGACGCGTGAGCTGGCTGGTCGACGTCGCGCGCGCGCTCGCGGCCGCGCACAAGGCCGGCCTCGTGCATCGCGACGTGAAGCCCGACAACGTGATGGTCGACGACGACGGCGCCGTGAAGGTGCTCGACTTCGGCATCGCGCGGCGCCCCGCGACCGACGTCGATCCGTCGGCGCCCACGGAGGCGACGGCCGGCGCCCTCGCGACGCTCACCGAGGCGGGCGTCGTCGTCGGCACGCCGCTCTACGCGTCGCCCGAGCAGCTCCGCGGCGAGCCGCTCGACGGGCGCAGCGATCAATTTTCGTTCGGCGTGCTCGCCTACCAGCTCCTCTCCGGCGCGCTCCCGTGGAAGCGCACGGGCGACGCCGTCGCGCTGCTGTCGCAGGTGCTGACGAGCGCGCCCGACGACCTCGGCGCCGTCGCGCCCGCCGTCGCGCCGGAGGTCGCCGCGGTCGTCATGCGCGCGCTCGCCAAGGACAAGCACGCGCGCTTCCCGTCGATGTCCGAGATCG
>DASYCF010000783.1:0-3320 GCA_036500365.1 Byssovorax sp. | reverse complement strand
AGCGCGGCGGCGGCGCGCTGGCGGCGCGCGAGCTCGGGGCTGTCGTTGGCCACCTTCACGAGCAGCGCGGCGGCGGGCGCGCCGACGCCGACCATCGCGGCGCGCAGGCCCACGAGCGCGCGCGAGAGCACGGCGAACGCGGCGAGGACGGAGAGCAGCGCGACGGTGAGCGCGAAGAGCGCAGCCCGCGCCGCGGCCGTGAGGTTCGACGCGCCGGCGCCGAGGCCCGCGATCCCGCGCACGTCGGCGTCGGCCGCGCGGATCGTGATCGGCGCGGCGCCGCCGAGCGACAGGGTGACGTCGCGCCCGTGGAGGCTCCGCGCGTCCGGCGAGAGCGCGAGCGCGGAGGCCGTGACCACGCCGCCGCTCGCCGCCACGATCGCGCGCGGCGCCTCGCTCGGAAAACAGGCCCAGGACACGCCCGTCAGCGGTACGGCGATCGCCCGGGGCGAGGTCGGTCGAGCGCACGCCTCACGGCCGCGCGCGACGAGGGCGGCCATCGCGTCACCTGGCGCAGCGGCCGACCGCCCCCATGTGAACGACGCGCACGCCGACGCGGCCGCGAGCGCGGCGATGATCGGCCACGAGGAGGCGACGAGCCGACGCGGCCCGACGCCGAGCGCCGCAAGTCCGCGAAAATCCCCGCGCGCGACGAGCATCCCCGCGGCGACCGCGAAGGCGACGGGCGGCGCGACGAACAGCGCGAGCTCGACGCCGACCAGCGCGACCCCGGCCGCGAGCGGCGGAACGAGCGCCCCGGGCACGTCGGGGGCAAACGCGAGCGGCAGCAGGCGAACGGCGCCGGCGACGATGGCGACGGCGAAGACGAGCGCCGCCACGGTCGCCGCGAGGCGGAGCACCGGGCGGCCGAGGACGCGCACGCGACGACGTTACCCTTCCATCTTGAATCCCGTGCTAGCCTCCGGCACCGAATTCGGCTTCGCAGTTTGTGGGCTGGTGGAAGGCCTTTCCAGATTCCGCCGTGCCTCGCGTCGTGCCCCAAAACGACCGGTACAGGCCAAACATGCTTGGAAACGCGATCCTCGATGGGGCCGCACGCGGCCCCGAACCCCGACCTCGCCTCGCTCGGTCGTTTCATCACGGACGCGCGCGGGCTGCCTTCGCTTCGATGTTGGGCCTCGGCCGGGCGGCGGCGATCGTGGTCGCGCCCGGCGACGCGCACGCGCAGACCACCACGGCGAGCTCAGTCAGCCCCACCGGCAAGGGCACCGTCGGCGGCGCCCTCCTCGGCGGCGAGGTCGTGTGCCTGACGATGGGCGCGGTCGGCGTCGAGAAGGGCTGGCCGTACTGGGTCTTCGGCGGCGTCGGCGCCGTCGGCGGCGGCATCGGCGGCTACGTCGTCGACTCGCAAGAGAAGTCGAGCGGCACGGCCGAGCCGTCGCTCTACATGCTCGCCGGCGGCATGGTGCTGCTCATCCCCACCCTCATCGTCTCGCTCAACGCGACGGCGTTCCACCCGCCCGACGCCGAGGTGAAGGAGCCCGTGAACAACGAGCCGGCGAACGCTCCGCCGCGCCCGGGCGCGAAGGCGAAGGCGAAGACGCGCACGGCCGACGCCGCGCACGTGCCCGTCTCGCTCGTCGACGTCTCGCGCGGGCAGCTCGCCATGGGCGTCCCCGCGGTGCAGCTGAAGCCGCTCTACAGCCAGAAAGAGGTCTGGCAGTTCGGCGTCGCCCAAGGCACCGAGGTCACGTTCCCGGTTCTCCGGGCCGTGTTCTGACCGTCCGCCGCTGGAAGGCCAGCGGCATGTTCGTCGCGACGCGCGAGGCTCTGCGGCGTGCGGTCGCGCTCGTGGCCGCGCTCGCGCTCTTCGCGTTGGCGTGCGCGGCGCGCGCGCAAGACGGCACCGAGCCGATCCGCATCTCGTTCGCGGCGCCGCCCGGCTGTCCCGACGAGCTCGCGTTCACGACCGAGCTCCGCGGCCGCACGCCGCGCGCGCGGCCCGCGTGGCAAGGCGAGCCAGCGCGCACGTTCCGCATCACCATCACGCGCCACCGCGACACGACGCTCGGAAACCTCACCATCGAGGAGCCCGGCGGCGTCGGCAGCGCGGTGCGCGAGGTCACCGGGCGGACGTGCCCCGAGGTCGTCTCGGCGCTCGCGCTGATCACCGCGCTCGCGATCGATCCGCACGCGTCGACGGCGAGCAGGCCGCCCGCGCTCGCGCCGACGGGCCCGGGCGCGTTGCCGCACGCGCCGTGGGACGCGGGGCTGCCCTCGGATCTGGCGCCGCCGTCGCTTCGCCTCGCGGAGCCGCACGACTCGAACAGCGCGATGATCCCGCCGCCGCTGCCCGCGTGGATCCCTCGCCCGCGCCTCGTGACGCCGGGCTTTCGCGTGACGACCGGCGCGCAGATCACCGCGCACGGCGGCGTGGGCCCCGCGCTCGAGCCGGGCGGCGCGCTGTTCGTCGAGCTCGGTCGCACCGAACGGAGCCTCCTCGTGCCGACGTTCCGCGTCTCGGCCATGACCTCGGCGGGCGGCGCCGTGACGACCAACGGCGCGAGGGCATCGTTCAAGTTCGAGGCGGGCGCCGTCGAGGGCTGTCCGGTCCAAATCGCGCTCGAGAGGCTGGTGCGGCTGTTCCCCTGCGCAGCCGTCGAGGTCGGCGCGATCGAGGCCCAGGGCGACAGCGTCGAGTTCTACACGAAGCGCACCGAGCCCTGGATCTCCGCGGATCTGCTCGCCCGATCGCAGTGGACGTTCGTCGAGCACCTCGTGCTGGAGCTGCAGGGCGGCCTCGCCTTCCCGCTCGTGCGGTCCCGGTACCTGCTCACGTCGACGGTGATCGGCTACGATGTGCCTCAAGTCGCCGGGACCGTCGGCGCGGGGCTGGGGGTGCGTTTTCCGTGATCCATCACGCCCGCAAGGGCCATTCGTCGTCAATGAGCGATGCGCGAGTCGGCTCGCCCGAGCCCTCGCTCGTCGTCATCGCGTCGTCACCCCTCGGCGCGATCGTCGACGGGTCGAGCGACGCAGAGGGCCGGGCGGCCGCTCGCCATCCGCGCGACGGTTCCGCTGTCGCGAATCGAGATCCCCTGGCCGCCGCCGACAAACGGCGGCTCACCTCTATCGTTCAGGAGCAGTTCGATTTCATCTGGCGTTCGTTGCGCCGCCTCGGCGTCCCCGTGTCCGAGGTCGACGACTGTGCCCAGCAGGTCTTCTGGGTGGCCTCGCGCAAGCTCGCGAGCATCGCGATCGGGAGCGAGCGTGCGTTCCTGTTCGCCACCGCGCTCCGCGTCGCGTCCGACGCGCGCAGGAGCCGCGGTCGCCGCCGCGAGGTCCCCGAAGACGACGCC
>DASYCF010000782.1:0-7026 GCA_036500365.1 Byssovorax sp. | reverse complement strand
AGACGCCGATCGTGCAGCCCGTGAGGCTGAAGGGCACGGAGCCCGGGTTGTAGATCTCGATCGCCTTGTCGTTCCCCGCCACGCCCTCTTCGTATTCGGCGAAGTACGGCGCGGCGACGTCGAGCACGCCGAAGCCCTGATCGCCGGCTGCGCCCGTCTGGCAGTACGTCCACGTCTGGCCCGCGTCGCCGGAGAAGCGATACGCGTACGAGAGCGCCGAGCCCGGCTGATCCGGCACGGTGACCGTGCCCTGGTACTCGTCGTTGTTGGCTTCGAAGCCCGGCGACGAAGGGCCGTAGTTGAGGTTCGGCGAGGCGGCGGTGTACGCGAACATCGAGGGATCGGCGCCCGATCCGACGCCGACCTCGGCGACGAGGCGCGGATCGACGTCGTCGCCCGTCGTCTGATCGGTGAGGCCGGACACGAACACGCGACCGAACACCGTGGTCGAGGTGCCCGCGACGTCGGTGATCGCGTCAGGCGACTGGACGCGACAGAAGCCGACCGTGAGCGCGGCCTTGCACGCGCCGTTCGAGCAGATGAGCGGCGCGCAGTCCACCGGCAGCGGCGCGTACGCGCACGTCGGCGTCCCGCCCGGCGAGGAGCACGTCCCGAGCGCCGCGTACGTGACGGCGGAGTTGCCCTGACACGACGGCCCAGGCGGCGTGTTGCAGGCGAAGCCGATGCACGGGTCGACGCACGCGCCGCTCTGACACTGCTCGTCCGTCGCGCCACAGTCGACGGGGGTCGACGGGTACGAGCAGCTCGCCTGGTTGCCGTTCGGCGTGCAGTCGCCGACGAGCGGATACGTCGTCAGGGTGTTGCCGTTGCAGGCGTCGGCGGGAGGGCTGGTGCACGGGTCGGGCGCGCAGGGGTCGACGCCTCCCCCGCCCGTCCCTGCGGCCGTCGTGGACGCGCCTCCGGTGCCCGCCGCGGCGCCGCCGACGCCCTGCGAGCCGCCCGCGCCGCCGACGCCGGACGCGCTCCCGCCGGTGCCGACCGTCGTGCCGCCGCCCGTGTCGCCGGTCGACGCGCTCGAGCTCGCGGTCGACGACGAGCTCGACGAAGTGACGAGCCCCGTCGACGACGACGTCACGGTGGTCGAGGACGACGACGTCACCGACGTGATCGAAGGCATCCCGCCTTCGCCGGTCGAGGTCGTCCCGCTCGAGTCCGACGAGCATCCGCCGCCCGACGAGGCTGCGGCGAGCGCCGCCGTCGCGAGGCTGACGATCGAGAGCACGGGGTGACCAAGGAGCAGATCGTGGCGAAAGCGCATGTCAACATCCCATCAGCGGGGACAGAGGCAGTCAACGGAAAGCCCCCTCGCCGCCCGCGCGAGGCGTGGCATGCTCGAGGTGTGCGGTGGGAAACGACGCAGTTCGCCGTCGAGCTGCCCGACGCGTTCACCGTCGAGCCGCCTCCGTCGCGCGCGCGGCCGGCCGCCGATCCGACCGCGCACCGGGCGTTCGCGGGCGATTCGCGGCGCGCGCTCTCGGTCACCGTCGAGATCACGTGCTCGGCGGACCCGGTGCCGGTCGAGCTCGCCATCGCCGCGATCGTGTCGGCGAAGCAGCGCGCCTGGTCCGCGGCGGATCCGGCCGCGCGCTGGACGCCCGTGCACGCGGACGTCCGCGCCGGCCTCGCCGTCCAGCACCTCGCGTGCGCGCGCTCGACCGGCGCCTTCGCGGTGATCGCCGTCGCCGCGCGGAGGTTCGGCGCGCAGCACGCGCTCGCCGCGATCTCGATCGAGCAGCGGCCGAGCGACGCGACGGCGGGGGCGTCGGCCGGCGCCGTGGCCGAGCTCGCGTCGACCATGCTGGACTCGCTCGACCTCGCGGCGCCGAGCGGATCGGTCGCTCCTCCGGCGCTCGTCGCGCCGCCCGCGCTCGTCGCGCTCGACGCGCGCGGCGCGCGGTGGGTCCCGTGGCCGGTCGTCGATCGGCACCTGGACGCGCGACAGCTCGGGCACGGCCTCGCGCTCCGCTTGATCGACGCGCGCACGACCGGCGACCTCGGCGCGCGTGGCGGCCGCCCGCTCGAAGACGTCGCGACCGAGATCGGCCTCTCGATCGACGCGACGCTCTCCAGCGCGCGCGCGGAGCTCGCGTCGACGCTGCGCGACGGCGGCGTCGGCATCGCGTGCGTCGCCGGGCCCCGCGGTCGACCGGCGCTCGTGCTCGGCCCCGAGCCGCTCGCCGCGAGCTGTCTCCTGCTGCCCGACCTCGCGGCGTTCGCCGCCGAGTACGTCGGGCGCGGGCGCGTCGTCGCCGCCGTGCCGCGACGAACGGCGCTCTTCGTGTTCGCCGCGGGCGACGCCGCCTACCACCGCGAGGCGCTCGCGTTCGCGCGCGGCGACGTCGCCGACGAAGGCGACGCGTCCGAGGGCCTGGCCGACGGCTTGTTCGCGCTCGAGCCCGACGGCCCGTGGCCGCTCGGAGGCGACGACGACGCGTGACGCTTGCGCGGGAGGCGCCCGACGGAGATCCTGGGCGCATGCGAAGCCCGGGACGTCTCATCGCCGCGATCGGCGCCTCGGCGCTCGCGGTCCTCGCCGCCGCCTCGTGCGGCGGAGACTCGGCCGGCGCAGGCGCGTCGGGCGGAGGTGGCGCGAGCTCGGGCGCGGGCGCAGGCCACGCCGGCAGCGGCGCGGGGAGCCCGACGAGCGCCAGCCAGGGCGCAGGCGCAGGCGCGACGACCAGCACCGGCGCGGCGAACGGAGGCAGCACGGCGGTCGGAGCGGGCGGTGGCACCGTGGTCCCCACGCCCACGTGCACGCCGGGCAGCGGCGCGCAGCCCGTGCAGACGCCGACCTTCATGTGGAACGGGCAGACCGACACGGGCTGGTTCTCGTCGCCCGCGATCGTCGATCTCCACGACGGCACGACGACGACGCGCGCGCTCGTCGTGCCGAGCTACTCGATCGACACCTTCGACGCGTCGGGCCACTCGATCTCGCACGTGCCCTATGGAGGCGCGACGCAGGATCGGATCTACGCGCCCGCGCCTGTCGGCGACTTCGACGGCGACGGCATCACCGACATCGCCGTCGGCTCGAGCGGCGGGACCGTGGCCGCGTACTCGTGGACGAGCTCGGGCTGGCAGCTCAAGCCGGGCTGGCAGGGCGCGAGCACGACCAGCGGCGGCGACTCGCCCGAGACGCGAGGGATGGCCGCCGCCGACCTCGACGGCGACGGCAAGGTCGAGCTGGTCTTCACGACGACGAACACGTCACCGACCGGCGCGCAGGTCTTCGTGTTCGAGCCCGACGGCTCGCTCTACCAGCCTGCGAGCGCGCAGGGCTTCCAGGCGTGGCCGCGCTACAACACCGCCTCGGGGACCGGCAACGACGCCGACTTCAACGGTCAAGGCAACTCTGGCTATGGCTGCTATGGCCTGAACGTCGCCATCGGCCAGCTCGACGACACGCCCGAGCTCGAGATCGTGGTCACCTACGACGATCATCAAATCAACGTGTTTCACCACGACGGCACGAGCGTCCTCGCCTCGAGCTACTTCACGAACCCGGCCAATCAATACCTGAACGACAGGATGGGATGGGGACAGTTCATCCGCTGGGCGGACTCCGCGATCGAGGACGATCACTATCACACGCACACGGGCAACTGGCCCGATCCGGGCAACGGCGACGTGTGGCTCCAGTGGACCGCGTCGCCGCCGACGATCGTCGACCTCGACGGTGACGGGAAGAACGAGATCGTCGGCTTCCCGAACGCCGAGACGCACGTCCCGTACGTCACGCAGTCGTACATGTTCGTCGCCCTCGACGGGAGCTACGGCGACGGCTCGCGCGGGGCGATGCGCCACGCGGGTTTCGACGTGTTCCCCGCGAGCGAGCAGCCGCCGGTGCGCGCCGACGGCGACTATTACCCGCCGGACGCCGTGCCCGCGCCCGCGATCGCGAACCTCGTCGGCGACGCGAAGCCCGAGGTCGTCGTCTCGCTGAACGACGGGTTCGTCTACGCGTACGCGGCCGACTCCACGCTGCTGTGGAAATACGACGTCACGCACGGCGCGGATCATCACTTCATGAGCGAGCCGGTCATCGCCGACTTGAACGACGACGGCGTGCCCGAGGTCGTCTTCGGCACGTACTCGCTCGACCAAGACGGCGGCCACGTCATCGCGCTGTCGAACACGGGCGCGCTGCTCTGGGACGTGACGCTGCCGAACCAGGGCACGAACGGCAACGGCATCGGCGTCGCCGCGGCGCCGACCATCGGCGACCTCGACGGCGACGGCCAGCTCGAGATCGCCGTGCTCACGTTCGATCACGGCGTCGACGTGTTCACCGTGCCCGGGTCGAAGACGAACTGCCTCCTCTGGCCGACCGGGCGCGGCAACAACCTGCGCAACGGCCAAGGCCCGAGCTACGCGCCCTGAAGCGGGCTTCGCGGCGCCTCGGCGACGCCCTTTCCGATCCTCGAGCTCGGACCGCCGAGGTGGCGAGCTCAGAGCGGGCCGAGGAGGGTCGTCAGCGCGTGCGTCTCGCGGGCGCCCATCACGCCGAACTGCACGCCCATGCCCTCGGGCTTCGTCCAGCGCACGATCGAGTCGACGGCGACCTCGATCCCGATGCCCTCCTTGAGATCGGGCAGCGTGAAGAACACGCGCACCTTGGCGCCGTAGGGCGGCGGCGACGCGGCGAGGATGAACATGCCGCCGAGGCTGATGTCGCGGCACTCCCCCTGAGCTCGCGGGGCGCCCTCGACCTCGAACGTGACGGCGGTGTCGTGCGGCTTCCTGGGGTGCTTGCGGTTTTCGGCCACGAGTTCTCCTCGACCTCTGGTCTACCATGAAAGCAGGACGCGCCGGTGGTGTGCGCGCTCACAACATGACGATCGACAAACGCGTCACGAAGGGCTGGTCGAGGCACCTCGAGGGCTGGCAGCCGGGCGTGGTCGCGGTCTTCCTCGCCGGGTCCGTGACGCTGCTCGTCGCGCCGCGTGGGGCGACGCCCGACGTCGTTCCGGAGCCCGACTACGATCCGCGAGGCGCTGCGCGCGCCGCCGCGGCCGACGCCGCGCTCGCGGCCGCTGCGGCGCGGACGCCGCTCGACGTCGAGGTTCGCGCGCTCGGCGACGCGTTTCATGCGTACAACCGCGTCGTCGCAGGCGCGTTCGACGACGAGGTCGCGCACGCGCGCCGCGCGTTGTCCGCGGCGTCCGCCCGCGCGCTCACGGTCGACACGCACGGCACGCTCGAGCTCCGCGCGGTCGAGCTCGAGCGCTTCGTCGCGGCGGCTTCGTCGTGCGCGGGCGCGCCCGTGCCGCTGCCGACGCGCGACGCCGCTGCGGACGCCGCCGCACGCGCCGCGGAGCGCGCGGCGGCCTCGAAGAGGCGCGCGCCGATCGATCCGCGCCGCGCCTCGTGCGAGGAGCTCGCCGAGCTCGCCGCCGTGTACGCGCGCCGCGAGGGGACGTTTCGGCGCGAGCTCGCGGGCGATCCCGCGGCGCTCCGCGCGTACTTCAAGAGCTACTGGAGCGAGGTGACGGGCATGAGCGAGGGCGCGTTCGCGATGAGCCGAGACGAGGCGATGGCAGGGCTCCGGTTCGGCCTCCGACACCCGCGCACCCAGGGCGTGCCCGGCGACGCCTCGCCCGCCGCGCGCGCCGCGCAGGCGCACGAGCGAGGCCGCGTCGAGCTCCGCAAGATCGACGAGATCGCCGCGCTCGATCCGACCTACCCGCGAGACTTCGCGCGCGGCGTCGCGCTGTTCGACATCGGCGAGCTCCCGCGCGCGGTCGAGGCGTTCCGCGCCTACCTCGAGCGCGCGCCCGAGGGCCCGCTCGCCCTCCGCGCGAAGAACCACATCGTCGCGGCCTCGCAGCGGAGCGTGGCCCAGTGAACGGCGGCGAGCGCGAGCGCACCGTCGCGGAGACGCTCGCCGAGTTCACGCGGCTCTGCGCGCTCGACTTCGCGTGGCTCGCCTCCTCGGCCGGCGAGCGCCTCGAGCTCGTGCGCCGCGGCGCGCCCGAGATCCGCGCGGGCATCCTCGAGAGCGGGCGCGCCTCGTGCGTGCGCACGTGCGACCTCGCGCTGCTCCCCTACCCCACGTCGTTCGCGTTCGGCGGCGCCGCGACGTCGCCGCTGCCGTTCATCGCGATGACCAACCGCATGCTCGTCGTCGAGCTCGTCACGCGCGACGGCGGGCTCCGGCGTCTGCTCTTCAACCCCACCGACGTCGAGCGCAGCGCGGAGACGCCGTTCTTCGCGCGCATCCAGGCGCGGTTCGGCGCGCGCGTCGCCGCGCGCGTCAAGCGCCTCACGCGCCGGCCGACGCCGCTCGAGCACCTCGCGGCGCTCGGCCTCTCGCCCGCCGACGTCGACTACGTCGCGTTCGATCACCTCCACACGCAAGACCTCCGGCGCATCCTCGGCACCAGCGGCGAGGCGGGGTGGTTCCCGCGCGCGAAGCTCCTCGTCCACGCGGCCGAGCTCGACATCCTGCGGCGCCTCCACCCGCTGCAGGAGGCGTGGTTCGTGCGCGACGCGATCCTCGGCGTCGCGCGCGACCGAATCGCCGTCCTCGGCCACGGCGACTGGCTCCTCGGGCGCGGCGTCGCGCTCGTCCGCACGCCGGGTCACACCGTCGGCAACATGTCGCTCGTCGTGAACACGACGTCGGGCGCGTGGGTCGTCAGCGAGAACGGAGTCGCGTGCGACAACTATGCGCCGCGCGCCAGCAAGATCCCCGGCCTCGCCAGGCACGCGCGCACCTGGGACGTCGACGTCGTGCTGAACTCCAACACGCTCGAGGGCAGGAACGAGCAGTACACGTCGATGATCCTCGAGCGCGAGCTCGCCGATCGCAGCGCGAAGAACCCCGACTTCTACCAGCACTTTTCGTCGAGCGAGCTCACGCGCACGCCGCTCACGCCCGGCCTCGCGCCGACGTTCGCGCACGGCAAGATCGAGAGCGGCGACTTCACCCGCTGATCAGAACCCGCCCTCGAGGCCGATGCTCGGGATCGTGACCGGGCCGATCACCTGGTTCTCGCAGCT
>DASYCF010000781.1:0-3156 GCA_036500365.1 Byssovorax sp. | reverse complement strand
TGATGCGCGTGCTCGCGATCATCGGCACGACCATGATCGCGGGCTTCGTGTTCCTCGACGCGTTCCCCGCCATGTGCGTGGCCGTGTTCGTCGCCGGCGCGACGCTCGCGACGATCTCGCCGGTCAGCCTCGCGCTCCAGGGCGTCGTCACGGCGCGGCGCAACCTCGCGCGGGCGAACGCGATGTACAACACGTTCTACGCGGCCGGCATGCTCGTCGGCCCCGCGATCTCGAGCCGCATCTACGGCGCGAGCGGCGGCGCGGCGATGCTCTGGCACCTCGCCGCGCTGTGGGTGGGCTTCATCGTCTTCAGCGTCGTCTTCTATCGAGACGACCCGGCCGCGACGCGCGATCGCGCCGCGGCGGCGGCGTGAGCTACCAGGCCTCGCGTCCGCCGATGAAGCTGTACGGATAGCCCCACTCGGGCTTCGACGCGTCGTCGAGCTCCTTCACGTCGGCCTCGGTGAGCTTCACCTCGAGCGCCTTGAGGTTGCCCTGGAGCTGCGCGACGTCGCGCGCGCCCATGATGATCGAGCTCGTCTCCTTCTTCGCGAGGAGCCACGCCAGCGAGACGGCCGCGTGCGTCGCCTCGTGGCGCTTGCCGACGCGGCCGATCGCGTCGAGCAGCGCCCACGACTTGTCGTTGTCGTAGCGCTTCCACGTGTCCTTCCACTGATCGAGCCGCGCGCCCGCGGGCGGCTTCTGGCCCCGCTGGTACTTGCCGCTCAAGAAGCCGCTCGCGAGCGGCGACCAGACGAGCGTGCCGAGGCCGAAGGCCTTGCACGCGGGCACGATCTCGCGCTCGGCGTCGCGCACGGCGAGCGACCACTGGAGCTGCACCGACTCGTAGCGCACCGTGCTCCGCTTCTCGCTCGACCAGAGCGACTCGACGAGGCGATAGCCGGTGTAGTTCGAACAGCCCGCATAGCGGATCTTGCCGGCGGTCACGAGATCGTCGAACGCGCGCAGCGTCTCGTCGATCGAGGTCGCCGCGTCTTGCATGTGGAGCTGGAAGAGGTCGATGTGATCGACGTCGAGGCGCTTGAGCGACGCCTCGCAGCTCGAGATGATGTGGAGGCGCGTGCCGCCCATGTCGGAGTGGCCGAGCGGGCCGCGCGTGCCGAAGCCGATGGGATAGCGGCACTTGGTCGCGACGAGCACCTTGTCGCGCTTGCCCTTGATCCACTGGCCGGTGAGCTCTTCGCTCTTGCCCTCGTTGTAGACGTTCGCGGTGTCGACCAGGTTCACGCCCGCGTCGATGGCGGCGTCGAACACGCGGCGCGCCTCGTCGTCGGTCGACGTGACGCCCTTCATGAACGTCTGCGACTCGCCGAACGTCATCGCGCCGAGGCTCAGCGCGCTGACGCGCAGGCCGCTCCTCCCGAGCTGTCGAAGTTCCATGTCGTGATCTCCTGTGTGGGTCGACGACGCTAGAAAGGAGCGCGCGCGGCGGCAACGACGTGCGTCACGCTGCGGTCGAATCGGCGCTCAGAAGAGGCGCAGGTTCGTCGGCCCTCGGCCCCACGCGGCGAGGTAGCGGTCCATGTCGAGCTTCTGCTTCGTGCGCGCGCTGCTCATGTAGCGGACGCAGCCGTACACGGGACGCTCGGGCGCCCACGGCCGATCGTAGCGGCCGAGCGTCCAGAAGATGCCCGAGTACGAGCTCGGATCGCGCCCGTCGATCGCATATCGGTTGTTGAGCTCGATCAAGGTGTCGAGCGCCTCTTCGGGCGTCTTCGTCCACTCGAGCACGCGCTTGCCCCAGACCATCCGCAGGTAGTTGTGGACGCGCCCCTCCGCGACGAGCTGGCGCTGCGCGGCGTTCCACACGTCGTCGTGCGTGTCGGCGGCGGCGAGGCGATCGAGCGCATAGACGTGCTCGCGCCGATCCTTCGCGTGCTCACCGAGCGATCGCCGCGCCCAGCCGGGGAGCGACTCGTAGCGCTCGTAGGCGGGGTCGAATGCGCACTGGTTGAAGCCGATCTCACGCCACGTGACGAGCTGCTCGAGGAACGCCTCGGCTCGCGCGCTCGCGCCGAAGTACTGCTCGCGCTCGCCGCGCGGCGCCTTCGTGATCTTCTCCTCGGACCAATCCTCGGCGGCGAGCACGCGGTCGAGCACCTCGTGCGCCGCCACGTGACCGAAATGGAGCCACGGCGAGAGGCCGCTGGTCGCGTCGGCGTCGGGGTCGTTGCGATCGAGGTAGTGAGGCAGGCGCTCGGCGACGAAGCGCGCGAGCGCCGCGCGCGCGGCCTGCTCGCCCCCGTCGAACGGCACACGCACGACGGCGTGATCGATGGGGAGCCGCGCGAGCGAGCCGCCGCGCGCGAGGAGCTCGGGGCTCGCCGCGGGCCAACGCTTCGCGATGTCGTCGAGCCCGCCGGGGAGCTTCGGCAGCGCGAGCCGTGCGAGCGGATCGGCGCGCGGCCGCTCGGCGAGGTGCGCGGCGAGCACCTTCTGCCAATGAATCCGAAACGAGCGCGCGGTCGTGAAGAGGCGCCGCTCGTCGAACATCGGCAGGAGGCCGTTCGAATCGACGAGCTCGAGCCGCACGGGACACTGCGCGGCGGCCGCCTTGACCATCCGCGGCAGGAAGAAGCACGGGAAGTCGTCCGTGATCACGACGGCGGCGCGCCGCGCGAGCGCCGCGAAGAGGCCCTTGCCGGCGCCGAGCTCGGGCTCGACGTACGGGTGGTAGGCGACGCCCGCGCGCGCGAACCGCGCCGCGTTGTCGCGCATGCCGTCGATCACGAAGCGGTGGATGCGGTCGCTCGCCCAGCGGTGGCCGGCGCGCAGCGGCTCGAGCACGACGAGCGGCCGGGCGAGCTCCGTCGCGAGCGCGATCGCGCGGTCGAGCGCGAAGCTCCAGGTCGTGCGGCGCGCGGCGATCATCCAGTACAGGACGTGGCGGCCCCGCGGGTTCACGGGCACGTCGGAGACCGCGGTGACCCTCACGGGCCCAGCTCCCACGACACGTCGTCCATGTCGAGCTTGGGCGTCAGCGTGATGGAGCCGGTCGGGTTCGTCGTCGCGCACGTGGTCGGCGCCGCCAGCAACAGCACCGGTGCCGCGCAGTGGATCGCGATGCCGTCGCCGATGTCGTCGGCGAGGCGCTGGGTGTCGAGCACCACGCCGCGCGGCGTGACCGCCGAGCCG
>DASYCF010000780.1:0-7021 GCA_036500365.1 Byssovorax sp. | reverse complement strand
GACGCCGTGGCGGCGGCGACGTCGTCGGATCCTCCGTGCGTGCGCGTCGAGCTCGAGCGCCACGCCGGCGCCGCGGCGCTGCGCGTGGTCGACAACGGCGCGGGCGTGTCCGCGCGCATGCGCCGCAAGCTCTTCGAACCTTTCCAGACCGGCAAGCCGAACGGTGTCGGCATCGGCCTGGCCCTGTCGCGCAAGATCGCACGCGCTCACGGCGGCGATCTCGTGCTCGAGACGCCGACGGTCGGCGCCTCCTTCTTGCTCACCCTGCCCGTGGAGGCGCGATGAAACCCACCGTGCTCGTGGTCGACGACGAGAGGCTGTTCCGCGTGCTCGCCGAGGAGGCGCTGAGCTCCGAGGGGTTCGAGGTGCGAACGGCGCAGAGCCTGTCACGCGCGAAGGCCGAGCTCGACAAGGCGGCCGTCGACGTCTTGATCCTCGATCGACGCCTGCCCGACGGCGACGGCATCGACTTCCTGCGCGAGATGCGGACGACGGATCAGCAGACGCTCGTCGTCGTCGTCACCGCGTACGGCGACGTCGACAACGCCGTCGCCGCGCTGAAGGCCGGCGCCGTCGACTACCTCGCGAAGCCCGTCCAGGTGACCGACCTCGTCGTGAAGCTCCGCAAGGTGCTCGAGACGCGAGGCCTGCGCGATCAGCTGGCGCTCGCCAAGCAGAGCGCCGGCAAACCGCCGCCCATCCGCGTGAAGAGCGTGCCCGCGCGCGACGTGCAGACGAAGCTCGAGCAGGTCGCCGCGAGCCCGCTCACGCCCGTGTTCCTCGTCGGTCCGTCGGGCGCCGGCAAGCAGTACGCGGCCGAGATGCTGCATCACCTCACGTTCCCCGGCGAGGCGCACGCCCCGTTCGTCGAGGTCAACTGCGCGGCGCTGCCGTCGAACCTGGTCGAGAGCGAGCTCTTCGGCCACGAGAAGGGCGCCTTCACCGACGCGAAGACGACGCGGCGCGGACACTTCGAGCTCGCCGACGGAGGCACGCTGTTCCTCGACGAGATCACCGAGCTGCCCGAGCCGTCGCAGGCGAAGCTCCTCAAGTTCCTCGACACGATGCGCTTCCGTCGCCTCGGCGGCACGCGCGAGATCGAGGTCAGCCTGCGCGTCGTCGCGGCCACGAACCAAGATCTCACCAAGCTCGAGCGCGCGCGCTTCCGGCTCGACCTCTACCACCGGCTCGCCGTGTTCACCGTGAACGTGCCGCCGCTCGCGGAGCGCCGCGAGGACATCTCGGAGCTCGCCGAGTCGTTCGTGCGCTTCTTCGCGGGCCGCGTGAAGAAGCGCGTGTCGGGCATCACGCCCGCGGCGCTCGAGCGCCTCAAGCGCTACGACTTCCCGGGCAACGTGCGGGAGCTCCGCAACATCATCGAGCGCGCCATCATCCTCACGCAGGGGCCCGACATCGGGGAGCGCGACATCGTGCTGCCGACGAGCTCGCCCGAGCGCGCCGTGACCGACGGCTTCTTCACCGTGCGCCTCGGCGAGGGCGGCGTGCCCCCGCCGGCCGAGCAGGTGGAGCGCGCGTACGTGCTGCGCGTGCTCGAGCACCTGAACGGTCGGCGCATGGCGGCGGCGCAGACGCTCGGCCTCTCGTACCCGACGTTCCTCAAGCGGCTGCGCGACCTCGGCCTCGACGAGGGGCCGCACGGGCCGCCGTCGTCGACGACGTAGCGCGCGGCGGCGTGTTATGAGCGGGCGATGCGCGAGGGCGTGCCCGACGACCACGCCGAGCCGCGCGCCCGGCCGCCGCGGCGGCGCAAGAAGAAGCGCGCCCCCGTCGCAGTCGCGCTCGAGGCCGTCGTCGCGCCGACGTGGCTGCCACGCCGCGCAGGCGTCGCCGTCGGCGTGGTCGCCGCGACGTTCCTCGCGCTCGTGTTCCTGGACAACGCGGCGAAGGGCACGCACGGCCCCGACGCGGTCAAGCGCTTCGCGGCGTGGGCGACGAGCAAGGTGCCGCGGCCGCTCCGCTACTTCACGCAGATCGCGGGCCTCTTCCCGCGCGCGAACCGGTCGGTCATCGAGTACCACGCCGAGGGCTGGATCTGCCGCGACAAGGCGTGGCGCGAGATCGACCTCCGCCCGTGGTTCCCCATCGACGCGGACGACAAGGAGAACCGCTTCGCGCGCGTGATGGGCTTCTACTCCCGCGACCGCAAGGTGATGGAGGCGCTCGAGGCGTTCGTCGTCGAGCACCAGGACCAAGACGCGGCGCATCCGATCGGAGGCGCGCGCTTCTCGGTGCTCCACGTGCCGCTGCCGGCGCTCGGCGCGCACGTCGAGCGCTACGCGTGGCACCCGCTCGCCGGCGCGCCCGACGCGTGGAAGCACGACCTCTACTGGACGCGCCTCTCGAGGCGCCGCGAGCGCTGCGTCGCGCAGGTGCCGGGCTACGACGACCGCGACGTCGACGACGCGAAGGCCGCGCACGCGAAGCGGCCCGAGCCGCCGGGCGACGCGCGCGACGCCGAGGGCGAGGCGGAGCCGTGACGGCCCGCTCGACGCGCCTCACGAACCCGCTCTCGGCGCTCGAGGGCTGGCTCACGGCGCCGCAGTCGATCCTGCGGCTCGAGATCGTGCGCGCGCTCGCGCCGCTCGCGATCCTCGGCTTCATGTCGGGGCGCATGGCGCACGCGGACGAGCTCCTCGGCGAGGCGGGCTTCCGCGTGCCCGACCTGCTCGTCGACGACTACCGCCAGCCGCTCTACGTCGCCGCGCTGTCGAACGGCGCCGCGTGGTGCGTGGCCGTCGTGCTCGTCGCCGCGGGGCTCGCGACGGCGGCCGGCTATCGCACGCGCGCGGCGTCGCTCGTGTTCGCGTGCGCCCTCGCGTTCGTCGCCCTGGCGGACCGGCTCGGCGCGTTCACCGTCAGCAAGATCGCGCCGACGCTGATGCTGGCGATCTTCCTGAGCCCCGCCGGCGCGCGCTACGGCGTCGACGCGTGGCGCGCCCGCCGCGCCGACCCGCGCGTCGAGCCGCCCACCGAGGTCTCCAGCGGCGCCGTGCGCTATTTTCAGGCGTTCCTCGTCGTCATGTACGTGTCGAGCGGCTGGGCGAAGGCCACGTACGAGTGGTTCGACGACCCGCACATCCTGTGGTCGCACGTGCACGACAGCTACCAGACGTGGTTCGCCTGGGCGTTCGCGAACGCGATGCCGTCGTTCGCCTGGAGCGTCTTTCAGTACGTCGTCCTCGCCCTCGAGCTCGGCGCGCCCATCTGGTTCGCGAGCGCCCGCGCGCGGCCGATCGCGCTCGTGCTCGCGCTCGGCATGCACGCGATGATCGGGCTCATGTTCGGCCCGGTGAAGTGGTTCGCGCTCTTGATGATGATCGTGCTCGTCGCGGGCTATGCATCGGACGCGACGCTGGCACGCGCCGCCCGCTGGCTCGACCGCACGGGCTCGTGAGCGCTCCGCGTCGACCCCCAAAAAAAAACCTCGCCGAGCAGCGCGACCGACGAGCACGAACAACGCACGGGGAGGCGAGCGAAGCCTCGCGGCGCGGGGGTGGTGGCAGGGTGGTCGCGGAGCGAGCCAACCGTTCGATCCCCGTGCGCATGGGGTGGGTGCGTTCGTGACGCGTCGATCGTGAGCTGCCTCGGCGAGGCGACAGCGGCCAGTGCACTCGTCGTACCAGCGCGCTCCTCGGCGTCCCCGCGCGATGTGCCCGCCCTGCTGAAGGAACCTTCTAGCGGCCCTTGAAGCCCGCTTTCCACGCGACGAAGCCCGCCTGGGCGTACGCGCGGAACACGACCTCGGCGCCGACGAAGCCCGCCGCGCGGAGGACCTCGAGGTGGTCGCTGACGCGGATGGGAAAGAACGCGGTGCCCTCGCGCGCGAGGTGCTTCGCGACCACGCCGGCGTCGCGCCCGTGACTGGCTTGCCAGGCGCCCCAGCGCTTGCGCTGGAGGGCGTGGCCGGCGTCGGTCTCCGCGCGCACGTTCTCGAACACGACGAGCACGCCCGCGTCGTCGAGGAGCTCGCGACAGCGGCGCACGCTCGCGAAGCGCTCGGCGGCGTCGCCGTAGTGGTGGCACTGCACCGCCGTGATGACGTCGAACGGCTCGGCGTCGGGCAGCGCCGCGGACGTCGACTCGAGAAACCGCGCCGCGTCGAGGGACGGCAGCGCCTCGCGCGCCGCCGCGAGCATCGCCTCCGCCGGGTCCGCCACCCAGAACTCCGTGCCCGGGAGCGCGTGCGACGCGCGGCGGACGAGCTCACCCGGGCCGGCGCCGGTGTCGAGCCAGCGCCGCGGCACGCCGACGGCGGCGACCGAGACGCCGATCGCCTCGTCGATCATCTCGTCGTGGAACGGGATGGTCCGCTTCACCTCGGCCGCGTACTCGGCGGCCTTGTGCGGCGTCGCGTTGTCGCTCATGGCGCCGGAGGTAGCGTCAGAACAGCGCGGCGAACAGGCCCTTGCGCTGGGCCTGCGCGTGCTGCGCGGGCGACGGGTTCGACCACGTGCCGAGGCCCCACTGTCGGTAGACGGTCAAGCGGAGCACGTCGAAGCCGAGCACGGCCGTCGTGGCCACGGCCTTGTCGGTCCCCACCTGGCCGCCGAGCGCGAGCTGGAAGCCGAGCGGCGCGCCGAGCACGAGATCGCCCATGAAGCCCGTGGAGCCGAAGCCCCAGAAGCGCTCGTAGCCGCCGAGGTCGAGCGCGAGCCCGAATTTGCCGGCCTGGAAGCCGTGCGTCGCGCCGCGCAGGAGGAGGCCGAGATCGGCGCCGCTCTGCACGAGCGGCTGGATGCGGAAGAGCGCGCCGACGATCACGGGGCCGTCCGGCGTGGTGCCGACGCCCGCGTCGATGTTCATGCACCCTTCGGCGCCGAACGTGGGGCGCGCGGTCGTCTCCTGCTTCCAGACCGACGTGCCGCCGCCGATCGTGAACCAGGCGGACGTGTCCGCGCGCGCGGCGCCGCTCGCGGTGAGCGCGAGGGCGGACGCGCCGAGCGCGGCGACGAGGAGCGGTGCCTTCACGCGCCGCGAGCTACCACGACGCGCGCGCGGCGTCGCCCGCCGAGCACTGACCGAGCGAGGTCAGCTCGGGGTCTCCGGCCGCTCGCGCGCCCGTCGAGATCACTGCTGGCCGACGAGGCCGATCCAGACGTTGTCCTGATCGCCGGCGGTCGAGACGACGTAGAACGCGTCGGCGCCGAACTGGCTCTGCGCGACGGACGTGATGGTGAGCATCGCGCGATCGCCGTTGTTGCCGGACGTGCGATCGAGCGTGAACTCGAGGTCGGCCTGGCCGCCCCCCAGGGCCTGCGCCGCGTCGAACACCTGGATCTGCCAGTCCTGCATCGGACCGTCGCTGAAGAAGTCGAGCGCGATGGTCTTCGACGTGCCGACGGGCACGTTCACGCCCGCGTCCATGTAGTTGATCAGGTTGATCATGTCCGGCGTCTCGGGCGCCGTGTTGAAGTACGGCAGCGTCGAGTTCGACGGCACACACGGGTTGTGCCACGCGAGCGCGGCCGCGTTCGACCACGTGCGCTGCACCGTGTACGGGAACGGGTCGAACTTCGTGAACGCGGACTGCTGCTGCGCGCACATGTCGCCGACCTCGCCGCCGCCGATGGCGAACTCCCAGTAGATGTGCTCGTTGTCGACCGCCGAGTAAGCGGGCTGATCGTTCGGGTACGGGTCGGTCGCCGCCTCGATGTACTCGTGGCTCGCCGCGCCGGTCACCGCGTCGATGCCCGAGAGGCTGCCGAAGTGATGGCAGCGCGGCACGACGGAGTACGCGACGCGGCGCAGGCCGTGGTTCGAGTCGAGCGTGATGTTGCTGTGGTAGCCGCCGAAATCGCGGCAGCTCTGCGAGCCCTGGAGCGAGATGTCCAAGCCGTCGGGGAAATAGAGCGCGATGAGCGTGTTCGCGTCGGGCGTCGGGAACGTCGGGTCGTCGCCGTTCAGCTTGCCCTCGAGGTAGGCCTGGATGTCGTCGTCCGAGATCGTGCCCGTCATCGCGTCGGGCGCCTGGATCGCCGGGTGGCCGACCATCGCGCCGACGTTGTACTCGCCGCTGATCGCCGCCCAGTAGGGCGTCGCGCCGATCGTGTTCGAGAAGTCCTCGAGCTGGTCGGTGAACGACGAGTCGTCGCCGGGGAAGAACACCGGGTAGACCTGCGGGCTCGCGAGCACGGGGCCGAAGCCGAACGCGACCGTCGGCACCGAGGGCGTGAACGCGGGGTACGTGGTCGACGGGCCACCAGCCATGCCGGTCGTCGTCGAGCCGATGGTGACGGGCCCCGTCGTCGAGCCGGTCATCGCGCCGCCGCCAGAACCTTCACCGCCTGCGCCCGACGTCGCCGCGTCCGTCACCGTGCTGCTGCCACAAGCGGCGGCGGCGACGAGGAGCGAGGCAAGGATGAAAAGACGACGCATCAGGGCTCCTTCGAGCAAGACGCCTGCAGCGGCGCCCCGCAGTCGGGTGTCGGTGAACGAATCAAGCGGCGGCAGAACGCGGGCAAATCCACGCGCAACACCGCGTACTTCTCCTTATGCCGGCGCACGCTCTCGGCGCAAGCCCTGCGGTGGAAACGATCGTGTTAGGTGCGATGCGCGCTCACACGCGATCGCGAGCGACGGCGTCGCCGGCTTCGACGCGGCGCGACGAGAGCACGCGTCGCTCGATCGCGTCGATGACGCGCGCGTCGAAGAGCAGCGCGTTGTGCCCGATGCCGTGCACCACGAGCACGTCGCCGTCGGGCAGCGCTTGGGAGATCGGCGCGGGGATGAGCGCGTCGTCCGCGGCCAAAATCGAGAGATGCGGGACGCCGGCCGCGCCCTGGAGCCGCACCTCGCGCAAGACGGCGCCGTCGGGCGCGAGGTCGCGCGCGGAGGCGAACGGTGCGGCGCTCGCGCCGCGGAGGCCGGCGAACGGGCTCGCGAGCGAGATCGTCTGCACGACGGCGCGCTCGGCGTCGCGCGCGCGGACGGCGTAGAGGCGCGCGACGATCCCGCCGAGGCTGTGCCCGACGAGGTGCAGGCGCACGCGCGGCGGGAGCGC
>DASYCF010000779.1:0-4576 GCA_036500365.1 Byssovorax sp. | reverse complement strand
TTCGCGAACAGATCGAGCAGCACGTTGCCGTCGACGTCGACGAGGAACACGCCCTCGCTCTTCTCGTCGTCGATCACGGCGGCGCGGTAGCGGCGCTGCATGTCGAACGCGCCGCGCTCCATGAGCTCGAGCGCCCGCGGGCCGGGGAGCGTCGTCTTGACGTTGCGCTGCATCGGCCGAGTGTAGCCCGCGCGCCGGGCGCCGCGCGCGGGGGAGCGAATCCTCCGCGGGGGGAGAAAATCTTCCGCCTGGGCGGCGCTGACCGCCTCACCGACCTGGGTACACGACCGTCTTCGAGCTCGGGGCGAGGATCGTGGGGAGGAGGAGCACGTCGACCGTCGCGCCGACTCCGGCGAAGCCCCAGCCCATGCCGCGGATGATCTTTGGCCCGATGTTGTCGTTCGCCTGATTCACCGGCTCGGTCACGCCGTTCGCGACGAGGATCATGAACGTCGCGAGGGCGCCCGTCGCGAGCGTCGTCACGAGCGCGCCGATGATCGCCCCGCGGCGCTTCGGCTCCGACGTGCTGCGCACCTCGACGACGTTGCTCCACGGCGTCTCGAGCAGCAGCGGGACGCGGAGCGGCGCCCCGTAAGGCGCGGCGTCGTTCGGTGGCCTCAGCGGCGCGAACTGCGCGCTGTAGCCGATGAACCCGCCCTCGCTCGCCGACTCTTGCGCGAGCCAGACCTCGCACGGGAGCTTCATCGATGGAGGGAGCGCGCCCGTGCTCGGCACGACGAAGCTCGCGTCGTCGGTGTCGGGGACGACGATGCTGCGGTCGCCGCGCAGGAGGAGCTGCCGCTCGCCGTTGATGATCGGCGGGCGCGCCCACGAGAGCGCGATCGAGCCGTCTTCGCCGCGGATCGCGCGCAGATCGTAGACCACGCTCGACACGCCGCCGGTCTCGAACGCCCCGGCGGCGACGACGCCGTCTCGCTTCGACCCGTCGAGCACCTGCCGCTGCGCGCCGCCGTCGCCCGGCGCGAGGCGCGGCGCAGAGAGGGTCACCTGATCGGGGTCGCGGACACGCACGACGACCGAGCGCGTCGCCGAGACGCAAGCGGGCTGCAGAGCCCCGAGCAACGCGAGCGCGACGAGGCCTCTAGGGTTTCGCCAGTGCATGCACGGACCCTCAGCAACGCGCGAGCCAGCGGGCGCCGCGTCGTCCGCGTCGCCGTCCGCGGGTGCCGGCGCGCCCGGCGGAGGTGGTACCCTCGCGAGGGATGCAGCGCCCCCGCGCCTCGCTCACCGCGCCGCTCGCGCTCGCCACGGTCCTGCTCGCCGCGGCGGCGCACGGCTGCGGCGATTCGCCGGCGGCTCAGGCGTCGAGCGCGTCGACCGGGGATGGCGGCGCGGGCGCGGGCGGCGCGAGCGACGGCGGGCACGCGGACGGCGGCGGCGGCCACGACCCGTGCGACGCGAGCGGCGTTTCGAAGGGGCCGTGGGTGCAGCACGTCGACTCGACGCACGCGCGCGTCCGCTGGGAGGCGTGCCGCGAGGACTCTGACCCGTCGATCACGCTCCGCTCGTCGGACGGCGGAGGCGGCGCTTCGAGCGTCGAGGGCACGCAGTCGAAGTACGTCGTGCAGATGACGTACGGCGCGCCGCTGAACCCGGACGCGGTGCCCGACTACGCCGGCACGTATTGGCTGCACGAGGTCGCTCTCGAGGGCCTCGCGCCAGGGGTTTGTTACGACTACGCGCTCGCCGCCGACGACGCGCGAGCGGGGCAGTTCTGCACGGCCCGCGAGAGCGGCGCGCCGCTGCGATTCCTCGCCATCGGCGACACGAACCCCGGCCTCGGCGACAGCACGAAGGGCGTGCTCGATCACGTGCTGCCGATGAAGCCGGAGTTCACCGTGCACGGCGGCGACATCGAGTATTACGACTCGTTCCTCGACACGTGGAACTACTGGTTCGGCGTCATGCAGCCGCTCCTCGCTCAAGGCGCCTTCTATCCCGCGATTGGCAATCACGAGGACGAGAACACGAGCGAGTACGACCAGTTCACGCTGCGGTACTTCGGCGACGCGGGCTTCCGCGGCGACAGCACGCACTACACGTTCGACACGGCCGGCGTTCATTTCTTCTGCCTCGACACGCAGGACCCGATCGACCCGTCGAGCCTCCAGGGGACGTGGCTCGCGGCCGAGCTCGAGCGGGCGACGCACGCCGACGGGTTTCGGTTCTCGATCGTCTATTTCCACAAGCCGCTCGTGACGTGCGGCGACACCGACGACGACCCCGAGGGGCGCGAGCTGCTCGAGCCGTTGTTCGTGCAGTACAAGGTGCCGCTGGTCCTCCAGGCGCACATGCACGGCTACGAGCGCTTCGACTTCGGCGACATCACGTACGTGACGAGCGCGGGCGGCGGCGGCTTGATCGGCGACGTCGACGAGAACACGAGCCGTGACTACTGCGCCGAGCGCGTCGCCTCCGGGCCGTGGTTCCACGGGCTGATCGTCGACGTCGGCGCGACGACGCTCACGGGGCAGGCCGTCTCGAACGACGGGACGATCGTCGACTCGTTCACGATCGACCTGCCCTGACCCCGTTCGTGCCCGAGCCCGCAGCCGAGCCCGAGCCCGCAGCCGAGCCCGAGCCCGAGCCCGAGCCCGATGCAGAGACTGAGGCAGAGGCAGAGACTGAGACAGAGGCAGATTCGGCTCCGCTCTGACTCTGACTCTGACTCTGGCTCGGGCTCGGGCTCGGGCTCGGGCTCGGGCTCGGGCTCGGGCTCGGGCTCGGGCTCGGGCTCGGGCTCGGGTGCGGGTGCGGGTGCGGGTGCGGGTGCGGGCTCAGGCTCTGGCTCCGGCTCTCGCCGCTTGGGGGGAGGTGCGCTTGGCGGTTGCTATTGTCGCCGAGCGGGGGTGGGGCCGCCTCGAAGAGGGGCGTGCAGGAGGGTGATTGCGTGTTGCGAATCTATGCGGATGCGTTGGTCGTCTTGCAGCTCTTGAAGCCGACGATGGTCGAGATTGGGCGGCATGATTCGGATCTTGCTCGGCAGCTTCGGCGCTGTGGGGCGTCGATGGTGCTGAACATCGCCGAAGGCAGCTACGCTCGGATGGGCAATCAAAAGGCCTTGTTCGCGGTGGCGCTCGGGTCCGCGAAGGAGACGCGGGCGTGCGTCGATGTCGTGACGGCGCTCGGGTACGTGGGCGGCGTCGAGGCGGGGGTGGAGGCGCGGCTCGAGCGGATCGGCGGTGTGCTCTACCGTCTGACGCATCGCTGAGATCATCGGGCGGCGGCGCAAACGAACGCGCCGCCGCCGAGCGATGTCACGTGAGCCTGACGAGCACGGCGCAGACGGAGTCGAGCCCGCGCAGGACGCCTTCGTCGGTCGTGGCGACGTAGGCCAACGCCTCGGCGACGTCGAGACACGCGCGGGTCTCCTTCGCCGAGCCGAGCGCCACGCTGTAGAGCGCCGCCTTGTTGCCCTTTCGGGCATAGCTGCCCTCGGCGATGTTGAGCACGATCGAAGCGCCGCACCGCCGAAGCTGCCGCGCCAAGTCGGAGTCCCGAACGCCGATCTGTTCAATCACGGGACCGAGCAGCCGGAGCACGCTCAAGGCCACATCGTAGATTCGCAACACGGTAATCACCTCCTGCACGCCCCACCTCGAGGCGGCCCCACCCCCGCCCGCGCCGAGCGCAGGGCGGGTCAAGGATTGCGAAGCAACCGGCGTAGCCGGCGCCGCAGGCGTCCTTGACGCGCCCGAGCACGGCGCGACCATCGGGAAAGCCGAGCGCCAATCCCCGTCTCTGTCTCCGTCTCCGAGCCCGAGCCCGGCGAGCCCGAGCCCGCACCCGCACCCGAGCCGAGCCCGCACCCGAGCCCGCGCCTGAGCCCGAGCCCGCACCCGAGCCCGCACCCGCACCCGAGCCCGAGCCCGAGCCCGAGCCCGCGCCTGAGCCCGAGCCTGAGCGCGCCCGAGTTCGAGCCCGCACCCGAGCCCCTGCCGGAAGCGTCGCGCCGAGCTTCTCTGCTTCACGATGCTGGGCCCACCAGCTCGTTCCGCAGCATCGTCCCGAGCGCGCCGCCGAAGGGGACCGCGACGAGCAGCCCGGAGAGGAGGCGCGTCGGGTGGAAGACTGGATGCCAGCCGAGGTCCTGCGTCGCAACCTCGATCGCCATGAGCGCGAGCGCGACCGGGAAGACGACGCGGAGCACGCGCACGGGCACCGCCGGCCACATGAAGAACGCGCTCAGCGACAGGCCGAACCAGAGGCCCGCGCACCGGCTGCAGATCGGCATCGCGACGCCGAAGATGACGAGCGTGCGCTCGGGCATGCGGTGACAGAACAGGTTGAACGGCAGGTCCGCGAGCGTGAACGCCCACGTCGGGCCCGTCGCGTGGAGGACCATCGTCGCCACGACCCAGAGCGAGATGCACAAGAAAGAAAGCCGGGCCGCGAGGAGTGCGGCCCGGCGGTTCGCGTCGGACGGGCGACCACGGCGCGCGTCAGCGGGGTCGCCGTGATCGCGACCCGCGGCAGCGGAGTCGGCTGCGTCGCTCAGTGGTGATGACCCGCGAAGGCAGAGAGGCCGCCCATCGCGAATTGCAGACCGCAGCAG
>DASYCF010000778.1:0-10699 GCA_036500365.1 Byssovorax sp. | reverse complement strand
CTCGCCCGGCGAGGCTGAGCCCCCGCGCTTGAGCCCGAGCCCGAGCCTGAGCCGGCTCGGGCTCGGGTTCGGGCTCGGGCTCGGGCTCGGGCTCGGGCTCAGGTGCGGGCTCGGGCTCGGGCTCGGGTGCGGGCTCAGGCTCGGGCTCGGGCTCGGGCTCGGTGGTGTGGGCTCAGGTGCGGGCTCGGGCTCGGCGGCTGCCCGTCGCCAGGATCACGAGGATGCGCCGGTTGGCCGCGTGCACGATCATGAGCCGTGGTCTCATCCTTCGCCGTGTCGCGGCTTCGATCAGCGCCGACTCGTCCGAAACGCCGCTGAACGTGGGCTCTTTCGAGGAAAAACTGCCCGAAATTGGGCCCGGGGAGGGGGGTCTCACTAGCATCGCACACCGTGACGCCCGAGCGCGTCGCGAGCGGCCGACGAGCAACGAGCGTCGACAGGAGTGCGATGAAGAGGACCTTCGGTGCCTGCGTGCACAAGATTCGTCGGGTTTCGGCCCTCGCCTGCGCCCTCGCCGCGCTCTCGACCCACGCGTCGACCGCGAGCGCCGACTCGCAGAAGGTCCGCGAGGTCACGCTCGTGGCGCCGTCGCCCGGCACCGCCGAGGTCGCGGTCGCGACGAGCGGCACCCCGCGCTTCGGCGCGCGCGTCTCCGACGGCGGCATGCGCATCGTGCTCGACATCGAGGACGCCGAGGTCGACGGCGCCGCGGCCGCGATCACGAAGGGCAACCTCGTCGTCGCCGGCGTGATGACGCAGACGTTCCAGCGAGGCACCGAACACGCGACGCGGCTCCTCATCCAGCTCGCGCACCCCGCCGAGTACCGCGTCCGCAGCAGCGCCGAGGGCCTGCGCGTCGATCTCCAGCTCGCCGACAAGACCGGCCCGATGCCGAACGTCGCGAAGGCCCTCGGCGCGCCGGCCGCGACCGTCATCGCGGGTCCGCAGGGCGTCGTGCGCGTGAACGACGTGCGCTTCGACCGGCAGGGCGCGGTCGAGCGCGTCATCGTCGAGCTCACGGGCGCCGTCACGTACGAGCCCACCGGCGCTGCGGCCGGTCACGCCGCGATCGAGCTCGCGGGCGTCGCGCTCCCCGACTCGCTCCAGCGCAAGCTCGACGTGAGCGCGTTCGGCGGCTCCGTGCGCGCCGTCTCGACGTACCGCCGCCAGGGCGATCCGTCGCGCGTCGTGCTCGACGTCGAGCGGGGCGACGGCCTCAAGGGCACCGTCACGCGCGAGGGCAACGACCTCGTGTTCTCGTTCATGAGCGGGCCGATGCCGTCGACCATGTCCGGCATCGCCGCCGACGGCGGCGCCGCGCGGCGCACGCGCACCGTCGGTCGCGAGAAGCCGGTCGACGCCGGGCCGAAGATCGAGACCGCGTTCCCCGCCTCCTCCGCGGGCGACATGCAGGTCGAGAAGCAGGAGCCCGACCAGGCCGACGCCTTCATGCCCGGCAGCGTGCTCGCGCAGCAGCGCCGCTTCGGCGGCCGCCGCATCGACCTCGATCTCAAGGACGCGCCGATCCAGGAGGTGCTCCGCCTCATCAGCGAGGTCGGCCGCGTGAACATCGTCGCGGGCGACAATGTGTCGGGCAACGTCACGATCCGCGTGCGCAACGTGCCGTGGGATCAGGCGCTCGAGACCGTGCTCCAGGCCAAGGGCTACGGCATGGTCCGCCAGGGCAACATGATCCGCGTCGCCCCGCTCGCCGAGCTCAACAAGGAGCGCGAGCTCGCCGTCGCGCGGCGCAAGAGCGAGCTCGCCCTCGCGCCGATCGAGACGCGCCTCGTCCCCGTCTCGTACGCCGAGGCGAAGGAGGTCCAGGAGCGCGCGAAGGAGATGCTCTCGCCGCGCGGCACGATCTCGGTCGACGAGCGCACGAACATGCTCATCATCCGCGACGTCGCGGGCAACCTGAACCAGATCGAGGAGCTCGTCCGCTCGCTCGACACGCAGACGCCCGAGGTGCTCATCGAGGCGCGCATCGTCGAGGCGACGAGCACGTACCTGCGCGACGTCGGCATCCAGTGGGGCGGCGACGGCAGCGCGAGCGCGGCGACGGGCAACCCGACGGGCCTCGCGTTCCCGAACTCGGTCGGCGTGGTCGGCGGCGCGAGCGACACGACGACGCCGACGGCCGGCCTCTCGCCGTTCTCGAACACGGTCTCGAACCCGAACTTCGCCGTCAACCTCCCGGCGACGGTCGGCACCGGCCAAGGCGGCGCGCTCGGCCTCACGTTCGGCTCGGTCGACAACACGGTGAACCTCGCCGTGCGCCTCTCGGCCGCGGAGTCGAGCGGCATGCTGCGCATCATCTCGAGCCCGCGCGTGCTGACGCTCGACAACCGCAACGCGAAGATCAACCAGGGCACGCTCATCCCGTTCTCGCAGATCAGCGCGCAGGGAGTGCAGACGACGTTCCAGGAGGCGAAGCTCCAGCTCCTCGTGAAGCCGCACGTCACCGCCGAGGGCAGCGTCGCGATGCACGTGAAGATCAACCGCGACGAGCCCGACTTCAACCAGACGTCGGCGCGCGGCGACCCCACGATCCTGAAGCGCGAGGCCGAGACCGACCTCTTGATCATGGACGGTCACACGGCGGTCATCGGCGGCATCTTCACGCGCAACACGGGCCGGAACCTGAACCAGGTGCCCTTCTTCGGCGACATCCCGATCCTCGGCGTGCTCTTCCAGCGCCGCCGGGCGAGCGACACGCGCGGCGAGCTCGTGATCTTCCTCACGCCCCGCATCGTGAACCGCGCCGAGGCCCTCGGCCGGTAGCCTAGGCTCGGTCAGCCCGCGCCCTGCGGGGCGGGGCTGCCGAGGTAGCGCTCGAACGAGATCTCGATCTGGCTCTCGATGAGCCGGAGGATGCTCGCGTACTCGTCCTTGTCGAGGTGCAGGCGCGCGCGCATCGTGCGCTGCACCTGCTCGACGAGCGTCGCGTGCGCCTTCGTGATCCAGCGCGCTGCCGTCGCGCGGTGCACGCCGTAGAGCGCGCCCACGGCGTCGACGCTCAGGCCCTCGCCGAACGCGTAGCGGAGCAGGTTGCGCTCGCGCGGGTCGAGCGCGGAGAACGCCTCGCCGAACGACGCGCGGAACTCCGCGCCGTAGCGCCGCTTGAGATACGCGAGCTCCGGATCGCCGCCCGCGCCGAGGATGTGCTCGATGGCGCCCTGCTCGAACGTGCGCTCGCGCGCGCTGCTCTCGGCGAGGTTCAGCGCGACGCGCGTCGCCGCGACGCGCACCCACGTGCGGAGGCGGCCGCGCCCTGCGTACTCGAGGATCTTCGGCCTCGCGTCGGCGCCCCCGACGAACAGGCGGTGCCGGACGAGCTGCTTGATCTCGTCGGGCGCGAGCGTGCTCGCGAAGCGCCGAAGCGCGGCGTCGACCTCGGGCAGGATCGCGCGTTCGAACGCCGCGAGCGCGGGCTCGTCGCCCCGCGCGCAGGCGCAGGCGAGGTAGAGATCGTCGATATGGAGCGCGGCTTGCCGCTCCGCGCCGTCGTCGGTATGCAGGCGCTCGCGTACGTACGCGCCGAACGCGTCCTCCGGGACCACGACACCTGGCCACGCCGCCGTCGCGGCGTCGAACCACCCGCGGAGATCCTCGCGGCTCATGTCTCCGCCCGACACACCGCGAGACGGACCCGGCGCCGCGGCGCTCGGACCTTGCCCGCCCGACGACGAGCTGGTGGCGTTCGTCGACGGCGCGCTCGACGCGGCCGCCGCGACGGCGTTCGAAGCGCACCTCGACGCGTGCCCCGATTGCTCGCGGTTGATCGCCACCTACGCCCGAGCTTACCTCACCGGCGCCGGCGGTGACGAGGCCGAGGCCAGCGCGGCGCGCGCCGATGGGGACGCGACCTCGGGGGCGGACCGTGATCGCGAGGCCGTGCGGCGGATCCAGCGCGGACGCGCGCTCCCGCCGGGCGCCGTGGTCGGTCGCTACGTGGTGCTCGACTGCCTCGGCGAGGGCGCGTCGTCGATCGTGTACGGCGCGTACGACCCCGAGCTCGATCGCAAGGTCGCGCTCAAGGTGCTGCGCGAGGGCTTCGCGGCCACCGACGCCGAGCCCGCGTCGCAGCTCCGTGAGGCGCGCGCCATGGCGAAGCTCGGCCACGCGAACATCGTCGCGGTGCACGACGTCGGCGTGGCGGGTGACCGCGTGTTCATCGCGATGGAGCTCGTCGACGGCGCGACGCTCCGGGCGTGGCTCGCCGCAGTGGAGCGCCCGACGCCCGAGATCCTCGGGGCGCTCTGCGACGCGGGCCGCGGCCTCGCGGCGATGCACGCGGCGGGCCTCGTCCACCGCGATTTCAAGCCGGAGAACGTGCTCGTCGGCAAGGACGGGCGCGCGCGGGTCACCGACCTCGGCCTCGCGCGCGTGCTGCACGGTCCGCGCGGCGAGGGACCCGACAGCGATCGGCGCGCCGCGGCGCCCGACTCGGGCAAGGCCGGCGCGTGGACGAACGCGCTCGCCGGCACGCCGGCCTACATGGCGCCCGAGCAGGCGGCAGGGAAGGCCGCCGACGCGCGGAGCGATCAGTACGCGTTCGCGGTCACCCTCTACGAGGCGCTCTTCGGCGAGCGCCCGAGCCGCGACGAGGCCGCGAACTCGACGCGCCTCCGCTCCGTCCCGCCGCGCGCGAGCGGCCGCCCGCCTGCCTCCGCCGGTCGGCGCGTGTCGAAGCGCGTCCGCGTCGCGCTCGAGCGCGCCCTCGCGAACGAGCCCGCAGGCCGGTTCGCCTCGATGAAGGAGCTCCTCCGCGCGCTCGAGCGCGAGGCGCCGCGCGGCCGCCTCCTCTGGGCGGGCGCCGTCGCGGCGATCGTCGCGAGCGTCTTCGCGTGGGCCGCGACGCGCGCGCTCGGCGAGCGCTCGCGCGTCTGCAAGTCCGCCCCGACCGAGCTCGCAGGCGTGTGGGACGCGGGCAAGAAGCAGGCGATCTCCGCGGCGTTCCGCGCGACGGGCGCGCCGTTCGCCGACGCGGCGCTCCGCAGCGTCGAGCGCGCCGGCGACGCGTACGCGAGCGCGTGGATCGCCGCGCGGACCGACGCGTGCGAGGCGACGCGCGTGCGCGGCGAGCAGTCCGACGCCGTGCTCACGCTGCGCATGGAGTGCCTCGACCGACGTCGACGCGAGCTCGACGCGGCGGCCAAGCTGTTCGCGCGCGCCGACGCCGACGTCGTCGAGCACGCGGTCTCCGCGCTCGGCGCGGTCGCGCCCGTCGCCGCGTGCAACGACACGACCGCCCTGCTCGCGAGCGTCCGCCCTCCGGAGTCGCCCGCCCTGCGCAAGCAGGTCGAGGCGCTCCGCGACGAGATCGATCGCGTCCGCGCCCTCGACGCCGCGGGCAAGGCCCTCGCCGCGCTGCCCGACGCGCGCGCGCTCGTGACGCAGGCGAAGGCGCTCCACTACCGACCGGTCGAGGCGGAGGCGCTCTTCGTCCGCGGCCTCGTCGAGCGGAGCCGCGCCGATTTCGCCGCCGCCGTGCCGACGCTCTACGAGGCCGTGTCCGCGGCCGAGGCGGGGCACGACGACGAGCTCGCCGCCGAGACGTGGGCGACGCTCGTCGACGTGCTCGTCGTGCTCGACAAGTTCGACGAGGCGAACGTCTGCGCCGACCGGGCCCGCGCCGCGATCGAGCGCGCCGGCGGGGCCGGCCGCGCGCCGCTTATCTTGCCCGACGCGCTCGGCAGCATGCTCCGCGAGCTCGGCAAATACCCCGAGGCGATCGCGCAGCACGAGGCGGCGATCGCGCTCGAGGAGAAGGCGCTCGGCCCCGACGCGCTCGAGGTCGCGCGCTCGCTCCGGAACCTCGCCAACGCGCGCAGAGACAACGGCGAGCCCGAGGCGGCGCTCGCCGCGTACACGCGCGCCCTCGCGATCCAGGAGCGCGCGCTCGGGCCCGAGCACCCCGACGTCGGCTCGACGCTGCAGAGCCTCGCCATCCTCGACTCGCGCCTCGGCCGCTACGACGAGGCGAAGCCGCGCTTCGCTCGCGCGCTCGCCATCCGCGAGCGGCGGCTCGGCCCCGATCACCCCGAGGTCGGCGAGACGCTGAGCAGCCTCGTCGTCGCGATGCGCTGGACGGGCGACGCCGAGGCGGCGCTGCCGCTCGCCGAGCGCGCGCTGCGCATCGAGCTCGCCGCGCACGGGCCCGATCACGATCGCACCGCCGGCGCCGAGAACAACGTCGGCTTCATCGAGCTCGCGCTGCACCACACCGATCGCGCGAAGGCCGCGTTCGCGCGCGCGCTCGCCGTGCGCAAGGAGCTCTTCGGGCCCACCGGGCCGAAGGTCGCGATGGAGATCGAGAACCTCGGTCAGGCCGCGCTCGCCGAGCGGGACTTCGCCGGCGCGCGGGACCTCTACGCCCGCGGGCTCGCGATCGACGAAGCTGGGCTCAAGCCCGACCACCCCGACCTCGCGTACGCGCTCGTCGGGCTCGGCCTCGCCGACCTCGGGCTCGGCAAGGCGGGCGACGCCGCGCCGATCCTCGAGCGCGCGCTCCGCCTCCGCGAAGGCCACGCGCCGCCGCGGCTGCTCGCCGAGGCCCGGTTCGCGCTCGCCCGCGCGCTGGTCGACGCCGGCGGAGATCGCGCGCGCTCCATCGCGCTCGCGAAGGACGCGGCCGACGGCTACGCGTCCGCCGGGCGCGCGTTCGGCCAGGAGCGCGCCGACGTCGCCGCCTGGCTCGCCGCGCACGCTCCATGACCCGCCTCGCCTTCGCCCGCGAAAAAAATCGAGCGGGTCGTCGATTTCGTGCGACGGCGGCCGCGCCGGCCTGTCTTGGCGACGAAACCCGAGACAGGAGTCAGGAACATGTTCAAAGAGCTCGTCCTCGCCGTCGCCGTCGCCTCGATGTCCGCGTCCGCCGTCGGCTGCGCCGCGAAGGACCCGAACACGGCGGAGGACGCGAAGTCCGATCAGAGCCCGGTCGACGAGCTGCGCGGCTTGAGCGACGACCTCGGCAAGGACGTCGACGGGATCATGCAGCCGATCAACGACGTCGACGACGTGGTGAACCAGCTCACCGAGGCGCCGAAGAAGTACGGCCTCGACGCGTCCGACGTGAAGGCGATGGGCAAGGCCGCGTTCGACGGCGGTGAGATCAAGCTCTCCGCGAACGTGAAGCCCGAGCAGCGCGACGAGCTCATGGCGCTCATGACGAAGATCAAGGGCATCCCGGTCGGCCTCAACGCGACGCCCGACAAGGTCTCCGCGCTCGTCGCGAAGCTCCCCGCGGCCCTCGCGAAGGTGCCTGTCCTCTACGGCAAGGCGCAGGCCTCGCTCCAGGTGAAGGCGAACAACCCCTTCGGCAACGCCGACGAGAAGGCGAAGGCGAAGGCCGACCTCGCGGGCCTCGACAAGGTGAAGACCGACACGATGACGAAGGTCGACACCATCAAGACGAGCGTCACCGCGCTGCCCGAGAAGGCGACGAAGGCGCTCGCGAAGCTGAAGACCGCCCTCGGCTGAGCTCGCGTGGCGCGGCGACCAAGGCGCGCGGCTCGGCGGACGCGCGGCCCGGGCCGGAGGCGAGTAGCATCGCGCCGATGAAGCCGCCGCGTATTCGTGGGGCTGCGCTGCGCGCCGCCCGCATCGCCGCAGAGACGCCGGGCACCGACGCCGTGATCCGGCAGGTGATGGTGAAGGGGCTCGGCGTCGACCAGCTCGCGCGCTTGCCGATGTCGATGCGCGCGGAGCTGCCGCTCGACGCGAAGCCGGTCGCGGCGCGGCCGCCGCGCGCGCTCCCGGCCGAGGCGGCGCCTCCGCCGCCCGCGTCGTGGCCTCGCGCGAGCGCCGCGTTCGCCGCCGCGTACGCGTCGAAGACCGCCACGCCGCGCGCCGTCGCCGACCGCGCCATCGCCGCGCTCGACGAGCTCGCGTCGCGCCGACCCTCGATGAACCTGCTCGTCGCGCACGACCCCGCGATCACGCGCGCCGACGCCGACGCGTCCGCCGCGCGCTACGCCGCGGGCAAGCCGGTCGGTCCGCTCGACGGCGCGCCGCTCCTCGTGAAGGACGAGTTCGACGTCGCCGGCTTCGTGACGTCGCTCGGCTCGGCGTGCACGGCCGACGTCCGCGCGACGCGCGACTCGACGATGGTCGAGCGCCTGCGCGCCGCCGGCATGATCTTCCTCGGCAAGACGGTGCTGACCGAGTGGGGCATGTCGCCGATCGGCGGCAACGTGAACCAGAAGATGCCGCACAACGCGCACGATCCGACGCGCGCGCCCGGCGGCTCGTCGACGGGCAGCGCGGTGGGCGTCGCGCTCGGCCTCGCGCCGGTCGCCACCGCGGGCGACGGCGGCGGCTCGATCCGCATCCCCGCGAGCCTCAACGGCGTGTTCGGGATCAAGCCGACGTTCGGCCGCGTGAGCCGCGCCGGCGACGGCTTCAAGGGCTCCGTCGCGCACGCGGGGCCGATCGCCGCGAGCGCCTGGGATCTCGCGCACGCGCTCGACGCGTGCGCCGCGACGCACGACCCGCTCGACGATCTCACGGCGTGGGCGCCTGCGCCTCCGCCCGGCGGCTTCGGCGGACGGCTCGGCGCGGGCGTGCGCGGGCGCACCTTCGGCGTCGACGAGGCGGCGTGGGCCGAGGCCGCGCCCGGCGTCGCGAAGGCGTGCCGCGGCGCGCTCGCCGCGCTCGAGAAGGAGGGGGCGAAGCTCGTCGACGTGAAGATGCCGCTCGCCGCGCACGCCGCGCGCATCGGCTACCTCACGATCGCGCCGGAGTCGCTCGCGTCGAACCTCGAGGCGTGGACGACGCAGCGCGAGCGCATCGCCGACGACGTGCGCCTCGTCTTCGCGGTCGTCGCTGGCTTCACCGCGCTCGATCAGCTCGACGCGCAGCGGCTCCGCGCGGGCCTGCGCCTCGAGGCCGCGCGCGTGCTCGGCGACGTCGACTTCCTCGCGCTGCCGACGACCGCCGTCACCGCGCCGATCTACGGCGAGGACGACGAGCGCGTCTCGTTCAGCGATCCCGCGGCGATCGAGGGCCTCTGCCGCTACGCCTTCCTCGGGAACCTCACCGGCCTGCCCGCGGGCACGGCGCCGGTCGGCGCGGACGAGCTCGGCTTGCCGGTGGGCCTTCAGATCGTCGGCGACGCGTGGGACGAGGCGGGCGTGATCGGCGTGCTCGGCCACCTCGAGCGGATCGAAGCGGCGCGCGCCCGCCGTCCGCCGAGCGCGATCGATCTGCTCCCGCGTTGATGCGTTCGATTCGACGCGACGTGCCCGTCGGTCGTCTCGAGCGGAGTTGCGCCCGTGCGGCGTCGGCGCGATAGCCGCTCTCCACCCGGGAGGACTCCATGAAGCTCTACAGCATGCAGCCGTCGAACAACTGTCGCCGCGTCAACGCGACCCTCGCCCACCTCGGCCTCGAGGTGGAGCTCGTCGAGCCGAACCTCATGGCCGGCGAGCTGAAGAAGGCCGAGTTCCTGAAGCTGAACCCGAACGGGAAGGTGCCGACGCTCGTCGACGGCGACTTCGTGCTCTGGGAGAGCCGCGCGATCATGCAGTACGTCGCGTCGAAGAAGCCGGGCAACGAGCTCTGGCCGAGCGACGCGCGCGCCCAGGCCGACATCGCGCGTTGGCAGTTCTGGGAGGCGACGCACCTCTCCAAGGGGACGTCGCCCTTCGCGTTCGAGCGCCTCTTCAAGAAGATTTTCATGAAGCAAGAGGCCGACGAGGCCGCGCTCGTCGCCGCCGCGAAGGACTTCCACGCCGTGGCGCCCATCCTCAACGGCCAGCTCGAGGGCAAGAAGTTCCTCCTCGGCGACAAGCTCACCCTCGCGGACTTCAGCGTCGGCGCGTGCTTCAGCTTCGCTGAGCCGTCCGGGCTCCCGTGGAACGACTATGCGCACATCCGCGCGTGGTGGGCGCGCCTCGGCGAGGTCCCTGCCTGGAAGAACACCGCGCCGAAGGTCGGCTGAAGGGCAGACGAGGCTTTCCCCTTCGCGCGGGAAGGCGTAGCGTCGAGGCTATGCTTCGACGTTACTCGCGCCACGTCCTCTGGGTCGGCCTCGTCGGCCTCGCCGCCGCTTGCGGCTCCACGATCGACACGCAGGGCCTGCTCGGCAACACCGGCGGAGCAGGCTCCGGCGGGTCCCCCGGCGACACGACGACGAGCGAGCACACGACCGGTACGCCGGCCGCGTCGACGGGCACGCACGACGCGACGGCCTCCGTCGGCCAGGGGGGCAGCTCGGCGCAAGGCGGGAGCTCCGCGCAGGGCGGGAGCACGCAGTCCTCGATGCAGGCAGGCACGGGCGGCGCCGCGCCGACCTGTCCCCCGAACGAGCCCATGACGATGGACGCCTGCACCGATGCGGGCCAGACGTGCGCCTACGCAGGTGACCAATGCACGTGCGACGGCGGCTTCGGTCAACAGGTGTGGGTCTGCTCGATGTGCCCGACGACGCAGCCGAGCGGCCAGTGTCAGGGCATGTTCTCCCAGTGCAACTACGGCGCTACGCAGTGCATCTGCGCGCAGGGTGATTGGCAATGTGGCACCTGCCCCGGCACGGAGCCGACGGACGGTGACGCGTGCAACGGCGGCGCCGCTGCCTGCACCTACGGAAACGATCGCTGCTCGTGCTTCAACGGCGACTGGCACTGCTTCGGCGGCGGCACCGGCGCGGGCATGGGCGGCGGCATGGTGTTCCCGGCCGGCGGCATGGGCGGCG
>DASYCF010000777.1:0-7037 GCA_036500365.1 Byssovorax sp. | reverse complement strand
CACATGGGCGGCCCGAAATCGGCGCCCCCAGCGACGCCCGCGGCCGGTGGAACGCCGTCGCCGATCGACACGTCGGGCTTCACGAACGGCGGCGTCGCAGGGCCGTCCGCCGCCGCGCCCACGCCGGGAGGCGCCGCCGGCTCGGGTCAGCTCTCGCAGGGAGAGATCCAGGGCGTCATCAGCTCGAACCAGGCTCGTGTGCGTCGCCAGTGCTGGGAGCCCGCGCTCGCGGCCCGCTCCGCGAACGGCCCGACGACCGCGCGCGTCAGCGCGAGCATCACGATCGGGGCGAGCGGCGGCGTCGAGAACGTGAGCGCGAGCGGCGCCGACGCGTTCCCCGGGCTCTCGGGCTGCATCGCGTCGAAGCTCAAGAACTTGAAGTTCCCTGCGTCCGGCGGCTCGACCCACGTCGCCGTGCCGTTCGTGTTCGCCGCGCAGTGAGCCCTTCCGATCGCGCGCGGCTCGCGGTAACGAGCGCGTCATGAGCGACCGCAAGATCCGTGTGCTCGTCGCCAAGCCTGGCCTCGACGGTCACGATCGCGGCGCCAAGGTCGTCGCGCGGGCCCTGCGCGACGCGGGCTTCGAGGTCGTCTACACGGGTCTGCATCAGACGCCGGACATGATCGCGGCGGCTGCGGTGCAAGAGGACGTCGACGCGGTCGGGCTCTCGATCATGTCGGGCGCCCACAACACGCTCTTCCCGGCCGTCATCGACGCGTTGAAGGCGCGCGACGCGGGTGACATCGTGGTCTTCGGCGGCGGCATCATCCCGGACGAGGACGTCGCGCGGCTGACCGCTGCAGGCGTGAAGGGCGTGTTTGGCCCTGGTACGCCGCTCGCCGTGATCGTCGACTGGGTCCGCGCGAACGTCACGCCTGCCACCTGACCGCGCGCGCCGTGCGCGCGTGAGGCGCACGTGGGCCGGGCTGAACGGGCGATCATCGGCTACGCTCGCGCTCGGGCGATGCGGATCTTCGTGCTCGCGAGCGGCAGCGACGGCAACGCGACCGTGTTCGAGTCGAAGGGCACGCGCGTCCTCGTCGACGGCGGCATCGGCCCGGGCGCGCTCGTGCAGCGCCTGGTCGACCTCGGCGCCGGCGGGATGCCGCACGCGATCCTCGTCACGCACGCGCACCAGGATCACGTCGGGCAGACCGCGCGCATCGCGAAGAAGCTCCGCGTCCCCGTGTACGCGCTGGAGGGGACGGCGCGCGTGCGGGTCATCGGCGCGCGCGATCCGTTCGAGATCGGCGCGCTCACCATCGCGCCGATCCCCGTGCCGCACGACGCCGATCAGGTGGCGTTCCGCATCTCGGACGGGGACGCGAGCGCGGCGATCGCGACGGACCTCGGCGAGGTGACGCAGGACCTCGTCGATCACGTCGCGCGCTGCGACGCGGTGCTCGTCGAGTCGAACCACGATCGGCAGATGCTCCGCGTCGGGCCGTATCCGGGCTTCCTCAAGCGGCGCGTCGAGTCGGGCGTCGGGCACCTCTCGAACGACCAGACGCACGGGCTCCTCCGCAGGCTCGTCGCGGCCCGCGCCGTCGCGCTCCTCCACCTCTCGCGGACGAACAACACGCCCGAGCTCGCGCTCGACGTCGCGCGCGACGCGCTCGCGGGCCGCCGGGTGGACCTCTTCGCCGCCCGCCCGCGCGCGCCGTTCGTGATCGACACCGACGCGCCGCGGCCGGAGCACCTCCCGCTCCGCACGGGTCCGCGCCGCGTCCGCGTGCGGCCCGAGCAGCTGCGCCTCTTCTCGCTCTAGTCGTCGCCGGTCGCCGGTCGCAGGTCGTCAGCTCTTTGCGCGCTCCCGTCGCCGTCGCGCTCCACGGCATCGTCGGCGCCGGGGGCGGGCCTGTGTGGTCGCGCGCGGGCGTGTATGCATCATGTTGCGTGTAATCCATATTTACATGCAACATATTGCGCAATGCCAGCTCCGCGTGGATCTCCGGGACCCGGGCGGCTCAGGTCTCGCCCCGACCGACGCGATGCCACTTCATCCCACCGTCCAAAATTGGGCCGCCTCGATCGGTCTGGGATACGGAGCTTCAGTGGTCCGCCGGTACCCCACTTCCGCGCTTTGGGCCAAGCCGTTGACACGTGCCGCCGGGCTCCGTAGCGTGGCGGCCCTCTGTGGGAAGAAGTGGCAAGCGAGGCCAATCGGAAGCGCGCGGAGGACGAGGGTCGCCTGGGTCGATGAGCACGATGTTCCGCGGTCAGTTCGAGCACGCGATCGACGCGAAGGGGCGCACGAGCTTCCCGTCGCGCTTCCGCGAGCTGCTGAGCGCCGCGTCGGACACGCGGGTCATCCTCACGCCCGCCCTCTTCGACCGGTGCCTGCACCTCTACCCGCTGCGGGCGTGGGAGGAGCTCGAGGCGAAGATCGCCGAGATGCCGCAGTTCGATCAGAACGTCGTCCTCTTCCGGCGGCGGTACCTGTCGGCGGCGGTCGAGTGCGACATCGACAGGTCCGGCCGCGTCCTCGTCCCGCCTTCGCTCCGCGAGCACGCCGACCTCGAGAAGAGCGTCGTGTGGGCCGGCATGGGCAAGACCGCCGAGCTCTGGTCCGCGACGCACTGGCGGGCCGGTCAAGCGCTCGAGTCGCTCGACCTCGAGAAGTTCAAGGCCGCCATCGCTGATCAGTTCCGCCTGTGACGCGCGCGGCCCGGCGAGCCTCCGCGCGACGACGAGAGAGATGAACGTCGAGAACATCGTCCCCATGAGCAGCATCCCCCCGCCTCCTCGCTCGCGTGAGCGCGCGCATTGGTCCGTGCTCAAGGCGGAGGTGTGCGACGCGATCGCGCCCGAGCGCGGCGGCGTGTACGTCGACGCGACGCTCGGGGCGGGCGGTCACGCGGAGGCGCTGCTCGCCGCGTGCGACGGCACGCGCCTCGTCGGGGTCGATCGCGACGCGAGCGCGCTCGAGCTCGCGCGGGCCCGGCTGCTCCGCTTCGCCGACCGCGTGACCCTCGTGCACGGTCGCTTCTCGGAGCTCGACGCCCACCTCGCGGCGCTCGGAATCCAGCGCGTGAACGGCCTCGTCGCGGACTTCGGCGTGAGCTCGATGCAGCTCGACGACGGGGCGCGCGGCATGAGCTTCCGCTTCGAAGGCCCGCTCGACATGCGCATGGATCCGAGCGACGGCGAGACGGCGCTCGAGCTCGTCGATCGCCTCGACGACGACGCGCTCGCGGACGTCATCTACAAGTACGGCGAGGAGCGCAGGAGCCGCCGCGTCGCCCGGTGCATCAAGCAAGCGCGCGAGGCAGGCGAGCTCGCGACGACGCTCGACCTGCGCCGCGCCGTCGTGCGCGCCGTCGGTCCCGCGCGCATCGGCGGCGTCGATCCGGCCACGAAGACCTTCCAGGCGCTGCGCGTCGCGGTGAACGGCGAGCTCGACGAGATCACGCGCTTCTTCGAGATCGCGCCCGCGATCGTGGCGCCCGGCGGCATCGCCTGTGTGATCTCGTTCCACTCGCTCGAGGATCGCATCGCCAAGCGGGCGCTCCGCGATCGCGCGACGTGGCGCCCGCTCACCAAGAAGCCCGTCACGCCGAGCGACGACGAGCAGCGGGAGAACCCGCGCGCCCGCAGCGCGAAGCTGCGCGCGGCGATGCGCCTCGGCGAGGACGACGGCGGCGCGCTGCTCGAGCTGGTCGACGAGGAGCCCGACGCGTGAAGCAGCGGCCGTTCCTCGCGCTCTGGACGATGGCCGTCGTCGCCACCGTCGCGGCGTTCGTCGTGCACCTCGCGCTGCGCGGGCGCACGGTCGACCTCGGGTACAAGCTCGGGCGCGCGCGCGCCGAGCAGGCGCGGCTCCGCGAGGTGAAGCGCGTGCTCTCGCTCGAGGCGGCGAGCTACGAGACGCCCGGGCGCGTCGAGATGGTCGCGCGGACGCTGCTCGCGATGACGCCGCCGCCGCCCGAGCGGGTCGTCGCGCTGCGCGGCAGCTACCCGACCAACCGCGGCGACGACGACGCGAAGCCCGAGGCGAGCGCGGCGCCCGACGCGAGCGCGACCGGGAGCGCGGCCGCAGGTGCGTCGCCCCCCGCGCCGAAGGTGACGCCGTGAGGAACCTCGACCCCGCGCGCGCTCGCTGGATCCGCGTGCGCATGGGCATCCTCTGCGGCCTCATGGGCGTCGGCCTCGGCGGCCTCGTCTCGGGCGCCTTCCGCGTGCAGGTCGAGGACGGCGACCAGTGGTTCGAGCTCGCCGAGCGCCAGCGCCAGCGGCGCCTCCACATCCAGCCGAAGCGCGGCGCCATCTACGATCGCAACGGCGCCCCGCTCGCCGAGAGCGTCGAGGTCCCGAGCTTGTCGATGGACGCGGTCGAGATGCTCCGCGGCGTCGACAAGCAGTACGTCGACATGCGCGCGAAGCAGTACGGCGAGCGCATCGCGGCGGCGCTCGACCTGCCGGTCGCCGAGGTCATCGAGAAGATCCGCAGGAAGCGCCGCTTCGTGTGGGTGAAGCGCCGCATCTCCGACAAGGAGGTCGCCGCCGTGCGCGACCTCGGCGACAAGAACCAGCGCTACCCGATCGCGGGCCTCCAGATCGAGGGCGAAGGCCACCGCTTCTATCCGAACCGCGAGCTCGCCGGGCCGCTGCTCGGCTTCGTCTCACCCGACGGCGAGGGCAAGGAGGGCCTCGAGCTCTCGCTCGAGCACGAGCTCAAGGGCCACGCCTCCGAGGTGCGCGGCCTGCGCGATCGCTCGGGCCGCCTGCTCTTCTCGGACGGCATCGACGACGAGCAGGCGCTCGCCGGTCACAACGTCTACGTCACGATCGACAAGGGCATCCAGTTCACGGCGGAGCGTGAGCTCGACGCGGCGATCCGCACGTACGAGGCCGTCGGCGGCGGGGTCGTCGTCGTCGATCCGGAGACGGGCGAGATCCTCGCGATGGCGAGCGGCCCCGGGTACAACCCGAACGACTACGCGACGTCGGACCCCGATCACCGTCGCAACCGCTGCATCGTCGATCGCTTCGAGCCCGGCTCGACGATGAAGGTCTTCACGATGGCGAGCGCCCTCACCGCGCACGCGATCGAGCCGACGAAGCCCATCTATTGCGAGGAGGGCACGATGGCGATCGACAACGTCGTCATCCACGACACGCACGTGTCGAAGTGGCTCACGCCGACGCAGATCCTCCAGATCTCGAGCAACATCGGCGCCGCGAAGATCGCGCTCGGGCTCGGAGAGTCGCGCCTCTACGAGGGCTTCCGGCGCTTCGGCTTCGGCGACTCGACGGGCGTCCCGTTCCCGGGCGAGAACGTCGGCGTCCTCCGGCCGCGAAACCGCCCGTGGGTGCAGGTCGAGACCGCCTCCGCCGCCTACGGGCAGGGCATCAGCGTGACGACGCTGCAGATGGCGATGGCGATGAGCGCGATCGCGAACCACGGCCGCCTGCTCGAGCCGCTGCTCGTGAAGCGCGTGACCGACAGCACCGGCGTCGCGCTCTCCGACGCGAGCCCGCGCCTGCGCCGCGACGCGGTGCCGAGCCACGTCGCCGAGCTCGTCTCCGAGATGCTCGTGTCGGTCACCGAGGGCGAGGGCACCGGCGTCGAGGCCGCGATCCCGGGCTTCCGCGTCGCCGGCAAGACGGCGACCGCGCAGAAGATCGATCCCGCGACCGGGAAATACACCGACGCGCACTACGTCGCGTCGTTCGTCGGCTTCGTGCCGGCGGACCACCCGCGCGTCGTGATCGCCGTCGTCCTCGACGAGCCGATGGGCGGCACGCACGCGGGCGGATCGGTCGCCGCGCCGGTGTTCCGTCGCGTCGGCGAGATGGCCCTCCGCTACCTCGGCGTTACACCGAAGGGCAACGTGCCGATGAAGCTCGGAGAGATCGCGAAGAACGGCCCCGCGCCGAGCGAGGCCGCGAAGGCCGCCGAGCACGTGACGCTGCCGACCAACGCGTCGACCGCCGCGGCGCGACCGGGCGAGGCGCGCGTCCCCGACCTCACGGGGCTCGCGGCGCGCGACGCGGTGAAGGCCGCGATCGGCGTCGGCTTCGTCCCCGAGATCGAGGGCACGGGCAAGCTCGCGAAGCAGGAGCCGGCGGCGGGCAGCGTCGTCGCGAAGGGCTCGACGATCAAGCTCGTGTTCGAGCCGCCCTCATGACGCCGCTGCGCCTCGTCGAGGTCGTGCGCGAGATCCCGGGCGCGGCGCTCGTCGACGCCGCGCACGCCGACGTGGCGATCACGGGCGTGCACCACGACTCGCGCGCCGTCGCGCCGGGCGATCTGTTCGTCGCGCGGCCGGGCGGTCACGTCGACGGCGCGCGCTTCGTCGCCGACGCGATCGCGAAGGGCGCCGTGGCCGTGCTCGCGCCGAGGGGCGCCGCGATCGACGCGAAGGGCGCGGCGCTCGTCGAGGTCGACGACGTCGCGCGCGGCCTCGCGTTCGCGGCCGCCGCCGTGTACGGACACCCGACGTTCGCGCTCGAGGTCGTCGGCGTCACCGGGACGAACGGCAAGACGACGACGACGTACCTCGCGAAGGCGGCGATCGATGCGTGCGGCGGCAAGACGGGCCTCGTCGGCACGCTCGGCTACCGCTTCGGCGACCTCGACCTGCCGGCGACGCACACGAGCCCCGAGGCCGACGAGCTCGCGCGGGTCTCGGCGGCGATGCTCGCGCGCGGCGCGACGCACCTCGCGATGGAGGTCTCGAGCATCGCCCTCGCGGCGAAGCGCGTCGAGGCGGTGCGCTTCCGCGTCGCCGCGTTCACGAACCTCACGCAGGATCACCTCGACTACCACGCGACGATGCACGCCTACGGCGAGGCGAAGGCGCGGCTCTTCTTCGACCTCGAGCCGGGCTCCGCCGTGATCAACGTCGACGACGCGTTCGGCGCGGAGCTCGCGCGACGCTTCGTCGCGGGCGGCGCGCACGCGGGGCTGCTCGCGCGCGTGTCGTCCGACGTCGGCGCGGCCGACGCCGACGTCGCGCCGACGTCGCTCGAGGTCGGCCCGCGCGGCATCGACATGAGCGTGCGAACGCCGTCGGGTGACGCGCGCGTCCGCT
>DASYCF010000776.1:0-2282 GCA_036500365.1 Byssovorax sp. | reverse complement strand
CTTGTCGGGGAGCGATGAAAATTCTACGCGGAGCCATGCGTCCTCTCGTCCTGTCGTTCCTCGCCGCGGCCGCGCTCGGGTGCGCGTCCGCCGCCGCGCCGCCCGTGACCCCGGGCGAGCCGCCCGCCGCGGCGCCGCGCGCGACGCCGCCCACGCTGGCGCCGGGCGATCCGTTCGCGCTCGCGACCCCCGTGCGCGACGAGCGGCTGCCGATGCTGAAGGACATCGCGCGCGTCCCCGCGAAGGCCGTGCTCGCGCCGCCGCCGCCCGGGCTCGCGTCGGCGCCGGCGATCTGCGCCGCGTTTGCCGCGCGCAGGGCGCCCGCTGCTTGCAAGGCGGCCGACGCGCGCGACGCGCTCGATCGTGCCGTGACGGAGGCCGATCCGGCGCGCCGCGATCAGCTCCTCGCCGACCTCGAGCCGTGCGCGGGCTTGCCCGTCGGCCTCGCGCGCGCCCTGCGCGGCGAGTATGCGCCCACGGCCTGCGGCGAGGCGATCCAGGAGCCGATCCTCCGCGCCGCCCCCGCCAAGATGGAGGGCGCCGTGTACTCCGCGCTGCTCGGCCAGGTCATCGCGAGCCGCCTCGCGCGCGCGGGGCTCGGCGCGCCGACGCTCGCGCCCCCGTACGACAAGGCGCGCGTGCTCGCGTTCACGAAGGGACCGCTCAACGCGTGGTTCGTCGAGCAAGCGAGCGCCGTCGAGCAGCTCTCGCAGTCCGCCGCCGAGCTCACGTTCTACGCGCAGGGCCTCGCCGCGGTCGAGGCGGGCAACGCGGACCTCCGCCTCGTCGACGCGATGCGCGCCGCGCCCGCGCCCAAGGAGTTCCAGACCGACCCCGAGCTCAAGACGGCCTACTACAGCTCGCTCGATCAGGTGCTCGACCCGCGCAAGGATCGCGGCCGCGACGCGGTGCTCGTCGGCCTCAAGCAGTTCGCGATCGTCGGCGCGCTGACCGACAAGCGCGTGCTCGACGCGCGCGTGAGCCTCTCGCGGCACTACGGCGGGCGGCGGATCGACGCGCTGGACGCGCTCATCGTGCCCGCGCTCGCGGCCGCGACGCCGTCGACGGTCGACGAGCGCCTCGCCGCGCACTTGCCGACGTTCTACGCGGGGCTCGTCCTCGATCCGAAGGTCGCCGTGACGAAGAACGTCTTCCGGTTCCTCGCCGAGCACGGCGTCCCGTCGACCGTGCGCGCCGCGCTCGCCGCCGCGTCGGACATTTCGCCCGAGGTGCGGGCCCTGTATGCGCGCGCCCGGCTCGCGTCGGCGCAGCTCTACTGGCGCGCTGTCGACGTCGATCAGGCGGCGGCGCTCGCGTCCGGCTTCGGCGCCGCCCGGCCGGACGACGCGACGCTCGTGCTCGCGATCGCCATCGCGCTCCGCGGCGGCCCGGACGACGCGGCCGACATGATGCGCCGCGCGCCGCGCGCGACGCCCGGCGAGGCGGACGTCGCCGCGCTCGACGCCGTCGCGAAGGGCTCGGCGAACGCGTCGGCCGCGCTGTTCGACGCGGCGCTCGTGCGCGAGGTGCTCACGCCGCAGGGCGCGCCGGCCACGCATTTCCAGGACGTCGCGCGCCGCTACCGCGACGCCGCGAGCGCCCTCTCCGACGCGAAGGCCAAGGCGTTCGCGGCCGACCGGGCCGTCGCCGCCGATCAGACCGCCGCCGCCGTCCGCTGACGTGCCGCCTCGGCGCGCGATCCTGCACGTCGACATGGACGCGTTCTACGCGTCGGTCGAGCAGCGGGACGACGCGCGCCTGCGCGGGCGGCCGGTCATCGTCGGCGGCGCGTCGAGGCGCGGCGTCGTCCTCGCGGCGTCGTACGAGGTGCGCCAGTTCGGCGTGCACTCGGCGATGCCGATGGCCGAGGCGCTGCGCCGTTGCCCGCACGCGATCGTCGCCCCACCGCGCATGAGCCGCTACGTCGAGGCGAGCGAGCGCGTGTTCGAGGTGTTCCGCCGCTACACGCCGCTCGTCGAGGGCCTGTCGCTCGACGAGGCGTTCCTCGACGTCGGCGGCAGCGCGTCGCTCTTCGGCGACGGCCCGACGATCGCGCGCCGCATCAAGGGCGAGATCCTCGTCGACACCGGGCTCACCGCGTCGGCGGGCGTCGCGTCGATCAAGTTCGCCGCCAAGATCGCGAGCGACCTCCGGAAGCCCGACGGCCTCGTCGTCGTCCGCGAGCCCGTCGTCGACTTCCTCGACCCGCTCCCGATCGAGCGGATGTGGGGCGTCGGTCCGAAGGCCGCGGCGCGTCTTCGCCCGGCGGGTTTCCGCACCAT
>DASYCF010000775.1:0-1657 GCA_036500365.1 Byssovorax sp. | reverse complement strand
GACGCCGCCCTCGCTCCGCGCGACGAGCGCGTACGCCCCGTGCTCGGCGAGGATCGCGATCGCCTCCATCGCCTCGTCCGGGCCTGGCTTCGGGTCGATCACGACGAGCGTCACGTTGTCGCGACCGTCGGTCACGGCGGCCCTCGCGGCGGCGGCGAGGCTCGACCCGCGCGGGTTCGCGGCGACGACGATGGTCGCCCCGCCGCGCAGCGCATCGGCGATCACGGTCGACGTGAGCGCGACGATCTCCGACGTCGGCAGCTCGACGCCGCACGGCGTGAACACCTCGGACGAGGCCGACGCGCGCGCGCCTTCACCGTCGCGCTCGTCGGTCGGCGCGGCCGCGGCGTCGACCTCCCACCCGACGATCTCGAGCACGTCGGACAGCGACCCGAGGTCGTTCGGGAGCTTGTGCACGATCGAGCCCTTCATCGCGTCGGCGCGCCGCCGGGCGACGCGGAGGAGCTGCGCGAGGTCGGGCCCGTCGTGCGGGAACGTGGCGACGCCGACGAGCACGCCGGCCGGCACGGCGGCGCCGCCGCGGTCGCCGAGGAGCTTGGCGAGCACGCGCCGACGACACGCGTGCGCGCCGATCCCGTCCGTCTCGGGGAGGAGCAGGTGGAACTCGTTCTCGTCGACGCGCGCGACGACGTCGGTGTCGCGCACGGCCTTGAGCAGGAGGTCGGCCATCTCGGCCGGACCGAGTGGGGGGGCGCCTTCGTCGTCGACCTCCTGCACGATCGTCGCGACGGCGAAGCGGCGGCCCGATCGGCGCGCGCGGTCGATCTCGCGCCCGGCGACGTCGACGTAGTAGGCGAACGAGTACGCGCTCGACGTCGGGTCCTTGAGCGCGGCGCCGTGCGCACGCTCGCGATCGCCGAGCAGGGCGAAGGCGCTCGTCGCCTGCGTCGCGAGGAGCTTCACGAGGCCGTCGATCCGCGCGCCGGCGCTGCGCGCGTCGAGGCTCGCGCCGGCGCGGCCGGAGCGCGGCCCGTCCTCCGACTGGCCAAGCAAGAGCTGGCCGACCTTGAGCTTGCGCAACGCGAGCGGCACCGCGAGCATCCGCTGCTTCTGCGCGAAGGCGAACACGTCGGCCTCGAGGCCGTACATCGGCGCGCCCTCGACCGACGGCGTTGCGGCGGCGCGCACGAGCTCGCTCGATTTCTCCGCCGCCGAGAGGTACACGGCGACGCCGCGCGCGTGCGTCGCCTCGAGGACGACCTCGATGAGGCGCTCGGCGGCCGCGGCGCGGTTCGGCGCGTCGCTGAGCTCGGCGACGCGCGCCATCCAGCCGGCGGCTCGCGAGTACACGAGGGCGGCGCGCTCGAGCTCGACGCTCGCGGCCTTCTCGGCGAGCCGCACCTTCACCGTCGAGACCGCGCTCAGGATCTCGTCGCCGCCGAGCGGCAAGAGCAGCGTCCCGGCGGCGCCGAGGGCCATCGCGTGCGCGCCGTGCTCGATGGCGTTCGCCGCGACGATCGCGAACACCGTGACGTTCGGCACGAGCGCCTTCACGTGGTGCACGAGCGCGAGCCCGGCGCCGTCCGCCATGCCGATCTCGATGAACGCGACGTCCGGCGGGTCTCCCTGCGCGACGCCGAGGCCCTCGGCGATGTCCTCGGCGAGGTCGAGGCGCTCGTCGACGAGCACGCGCGCG
>DASYCF010000774.1:0-3741 GCA_036500365.1 Byssovorax sp. | reverse complement strand
TCGCCGACGTGCACCGCCGCGTGCTTGCCGCCGGTGACGTCGACGTGCACGTCGCCCTCGATGCGCCGCAGCGTGAGATCGACCTTCACCTCGGCGCCACGGCGCACGACGATCTCGCCAGACGCCGCGCCCTCGTGGCCGTCGAGCTCGGCGAAGACGCGGTGGCGCCCCTCCGGCAGCGCGAGGACGCGCGGCGACGCGCCTTGTGATCCGAGGTCCTTGCGGTCGACGTAGATCGTCGCGCCGCTCGGCGTGGTGGTCACGGACACGACGGCCACGAACGGGAGCACGCGCGCGAGCCCGGCCTCGCCCGCGGCGCGCGCGGCCGCGTCCGTCTCGCCGGCGAGCGCGTCGACGTAGTAGCGATACGCGTGATCGTAGAGCTTGAGCTTCTCGTACGTGCTCGCGATGTCGAACACGACGTTGCGGTTCGGCGCGAGGCGGTTCGACGCGAGGAAATGCGCGACGGCCTCGGCGAACTCGCCGCGCTGGAACGCCGCCGTGCCGAGGCGAAACTGCATGTCGGCCTCGTCTGCGGTCCCGTCGGCCCGCGCGACGCCTGTGTGCGCCAGGACGAGGGCGAGCGCGAGGGCGGCGACGGCCCGCGATCGCGGCGGCCTCGCGATCACGGCCCGCGCGCGGCTCATCGCTGCGTCCGGATGTCGACCGGAGGCTTGGCCGTGGCGCGCGACGGAGGCGCGGCGCGCGGCGTGGTCGTCGCAGAGGCCGACGCAGTCGCGGCAGGAGACGGAGCCGGCGCCGGCACCTCGATCTTCGCGGGGACCGCGCCGCTGTCCGTGACGACGACATCGGTCGTCGCGTCGACGCCGAGCGCTGACGCGTGGACGCGGTGCACGCTTCCGATCGCGCCGCGCAGCGTGACGACGCCGTCGGTGATGGGCTGCGGCGCGCCGTCGACGTCCACCTTGGCGCCGCTCGGGATCACGACGAGCCGCGCGACGCGCTCCGCGGGCGGCGCCGAGGGGGCGCTCGCGACGACGGGCGCCGAGGCAGACGGCGCCGCGGCGCGCGACGCGCCGAGCTCGCGCACCGCGACGACGCCCATCACGAGCGCCGCGCCGATGGCGATCGCGAGCGGCGTGCGGTTCGGGCTCGAGCTCTGCGTCGCGCTCCCGGTCCTCGTCGAGAGCGCCGTCGTCGCGTGTACGGAGACGGTGCTCGAGGTCGCGCCCGAGCCCGGCCGCGCCGTCGTCGCGCCTTCGCGCGCGCGTCGGTCCGTCGTCGCGACGAGCTCCTCCGCGAGCCTCGTCGCCTGCTTGCCGCGCTCGTCGTCGCCGAGCGATACGAGCATCGCCTCGTCGATGTCGCCCGCGTCGGGCAGCGCGGCCGCGAGCGCCGCGCCCATCTCCGCGGCCGTTCGAAAGCGCTCGTCGGGTGAGAAGCGCAGCGCGCGGTGCACGATCGCCGCGATCTCGGGCACGACCCACGGCGCGCGATCTTGGATGGGCTCGGCGAGCTCGGAGCAGATGCGGATGATGAGATCCCCGAGCTCCTCGGTGTCGCGGTGCGGAGGCGCGCCCGTGATCGCCGTGTAGATGACGACGCCGAGCGACCACACGTCGCTGCGCTCGTCGATCGCCTTCTTGCCGCGCGCCTGCTCGGGCGACATGTAGAGCGGCGAGCCGAGGATGCCGCCGCTCTTCGTGAGGCCCGCCGTCTGCCCGTCGCCGCGGATGCCGTCGCCCTTGAACTTCGCGATGCCGAAGTCGACGACCTTCACCACGCGCTTGCCGCCCCCGGCCTTGGCGAGGAACAGGTTGCCGGGCTTCACGTCGCGGTGGACGACGTGCGCCGCGTGCGCCTCGGCGAGGCCCATCGCCGCTTGCAGCGCGACGCGTACGGCGAGCTCGGGCGAGATGGGGCCGAGGCGCGTGAGCAGCGCCGAGAGATCTTCGCCGTCGAGCAGCTCCATGACGATGTACGGCACGCGCGTCGTCGGATCGACGCCCGAGTCGAGCACCTCGACGATGTGCGGCGAGCGGATCGCGCCCGCGGCGCGCGCCTCGCGGTCGAAGCGCGCGACGTCGGTCGGCTTCTGCGCGCGCTCGTCGGAGATCACCTTCACGGCGACGGACTTGCCGTTCGTCGCGTCGACGGCCTCGTACACGGCGCCCATGCCGCCCGACCCGAGGAGGCGCACGACCCGGTAGCGCTCGCCGATCACCTCGGGTGACGCGTCTCCCATCCTGGATCCTGCGAGGGTACGAGACCGCGGGTTTACTTGGAAGCCGCGCGTCGGGCGAGCGGCGTGAGCGCGACGTCGCTCGTCAGACGAAACCGCGGCGCCCCGCCGTCTGCACCGGGCCGAGGAGGCTGCCCCTTGTAGACTCGAGGCGATTACGGACGGCGTGATCCGCGAGGCGATCCACGAGGACGTCGCGGAGGCGACGGAGAGCGACGACCCGAAGGCGCCGCCCGCCGCGGGCGAGCCCGAGCGCGGTTGACTACGCGAGCTCGGCGCGGAGGCGCGACAGGACCTGCCCGACGCGAAGCGCCGGGACCTCGGCAGCGAGCACGAGCAGCAGCAGCTCGGCGTATCGCGCTCGCGCCCATCTGTCTGCGAGCGGGAGCAGCTCGGGGAGCGCAGCATCGCGCACCGGCGGCAAGGGGTCAAACACGGCGCCCCTGAAGGGTTACGAGCTTGGCGCCAAGAGCAGGATTCGTTCCGAGGCCTTTCTCATGAATCGGACGACGAGGTCATGGCGCGGGCGACGTCCGCCATCGTCGCCCCTGGATACGTCAGTTCAAATTCGAAGAAGCCAACCGTTCGAATTGCGCCGGGAACCCTGACATTCTCATCGTCGACGACGCGCATTACAGCATCAATGAGCCGCGGAATCACAAACTCGGGCGTGTTGGGGTCCTCGTCCCGAAGAACTAGACCCGTGACGACGTACGGCGCCATACCATTACGCCGATCGCTTTCCGTCGTCGAGAGCAGCTGAGCGACATATGGCCGCAGGGGTCGCGATCCCCAGCGCTCAGCGCGCGTCAGGCTCAAGTAAAGCGCGTCGATTCCCGCTGCAACCGTGCGTGCCTTTGACCGAGATACCGAGGAACAACGTGTTGAGCTGGTGGAGGCCGCCAACGAGCGGCGGGACGACGACGGGCCCAGCCTCGAGGGCGCCCGCCGCGGCCACGGGGGCAGCGTCGAGGAGCGTCACGCCGGCGAGGAAGGGCATTCCCTTGTCGACGCCCTCGTTGAACGGCTCGATGACGTCGTGCTTGTACTCGGCCTGGCACGCGGCGGAGTGGTCGCACGCGTGAATCGCGTCGTAGAACGCGTGGAGCTGCGCTACCGCCCAGGACTCGGGGGCGCGAGCGTTCACGCCTGCAGCGTGCCCCGCAGGCGTCGATTGATCGGCAGCGCGAGGTCCCGGCAGACGCTCGGAGCTGTTCGCGCCGCCGCCGGTGAACGGCACCGAGCCTGACCCGCAGGCGCTGAGCGCTACGCACAGCAGCGCCGCGATCAGCGTTCCTCGGCGCATGAGATCCGCTGCTACGTGTGTCAGCTGCACGTCAACCACCGACGGGCTGGCTCGACGAATTCGCGGCGCAGTTGTCGCGCGCAGTGTGCGATGTCGCTCATGAGCTTGGAGTGTGCGCGGGTGTCATCGAGTCGGCGGGCGGGTTGTCATGCGCCCGGAGGCGTAGCGTCACTCGACGCCCCATCCCGCGAGGGTACGAGACCGCGCGTCTGCTTGGAAGCCGCGCGTCAGG
>DASYCF010000773.1:0-3306 GCA_036500365.1 Byssovorax sp. | reverse complement strand
GCGCCTCGCTCGAGCGTGACTCGCGGGGCGTGCCGTAGCTCGCCGTGAAGCGCATCTCGTCTTCGCTGGCCGGCGCGTTCGGATCCTTGATCTCGCTGACGTTCGGCGGCCTGTCGGGGTCGTAGACGGGCACGGGGACCGTCTTCTCGTTGCCCTTGATGCGCTTCGGCGGCGGGGGCGGCGGCGCGGGCGGCGGCGGCCGCGAGGGCATGCGCGCGATCTCTGGGGAGGGCTCGGTCGGAGGCGGCGGCGCGGGCGGAGGCGGCAGGCGCGCCCCGCGTGACGAGCCGTTGCTCTCGCGCGTGGCCAAGAGGTCGTCGAGCACGGGGCGAGTGCGCGACTCGAGCGTCGGCGGCGCGCTCCCCGCCGCCCCGGGCCGCGCGACGCGCGTCTCCTCTTCCATCAGGTCGGGGAACGATCCGCGGGGGATGGTCAGCGCGCCGCTCTCGTCCTCGAACGTGGGCGCGGCAGGCCGCCGAGCGTTCAGCGTCGGGCGCGCGGCGTCCTCCGCGTCGGTGCGCGGCGCGATCGGGAGGGGGATCGCGACGGAGCCTTCGTGCCGCGGCGCGAACGCCCCGAGCCCCTGCGGCGTGGGCACGCGCGGCCGCGGGCCGACCCCGTGCTGCGTGCTCTGACCGGGCGAGAACATGGGCGAAGCGCTCGCGAAGAACGGGTCGAGCTCGGCGATCGAGCCGAGCCTGCGCGGCCGCGTCGCCCCGCGCGAGAGCACGTCTTCTCGCGTGATCGCGGTCGACGCGATCGCCGCCTGCAGCTCGCGGAGCGCCTTGAACTCGAGCTCGCGTCCGTCGACCGTGCGCACGACCCAGCGCTCGGGCACGGCGCCTGCTGCGTCGGGCCGCCGAATCCTGAACTGGTTGCCGCAGTTCGTGCACTTGACGGTCGTGCCGCGCTCGGACACGAGCGCGTCGTCGAACTCGTAAGCCGTGCTGCAGCGCTCGCAGGTGACGTCCATAAATCCGGAGCCGCGGTCGCCCCGACGCTAGCACGGCGGCCGACGCGCCTCGACTTCGCGGCCGATTGCGGTCCAATCGCCCGGGTGTCCCTCGCCGCGGCCGCGAGCTTGGGTGTGACACGCAAGGTCACGAGGGCGTGAACTCGCCTTCACAAGCGTACGAAGTCGAAAGAGTCTCGAGCGGCTTGTGCGGGGCATGTCCCTTGCTAAAACTTGCTAAGGTTGGGTGCGGGGTTCCCCAGCGGAACCCCGAGCTTTTTGGGAGACCCTATGAAGCGACTTTCTCTGATCGGCTTGCTCCTCGGGGCCCTCTCGGCGGCTCTCTTCGGCTGCCCCGTCTACGACGACAGCACGCCGTACTGCACCCCCGGGGCAGTGACGTGCGCCGGCTTCGGCGGCGGATCGCCGATCGAGGGCGGATGCGACGCGCCGCTCCAGTGCGGTCCCGCCGCGATCTGCGGCAGCGATCAGTCGTGCCACCCTGGCGATTGCAGCGAATGGGGCTGCCCCAAGGGCTACCAATGCGGCACCGACGGTCACTCGGAGTTCCCTGCTTGTGAGCCTGTCGGTCAGGTCACGGTGACCACCGGCACCTCGATGGGCGCCGGCATGAAGACCACGAGCGCCAGCGGCGGCGGGTCGCCTGGCGCTGGAGGCGCCGGCGGCGGCGACAACACCGGCGGCTCGACCGGCGGCGGGAACGCGGGCGGAGCGGGCGGGGCCGGCGGAACGTCCACGGGCGGCGCGCCTGGCACGGGCGGCACGTCGGCGGGCGGCGCGCCCGGCGCAGGCGGCGGCGGCGCCCCTGGCACGGGCGGCGCGCCCACCTGACGTTCGCATCGACTCCGCTGTCGCGTGCGAGGCGCTCGACGACGGGCGCCTCGCCGCGTTTTGTGACCTAAGCTCCGCGCCGCATGCCGATCGTCAACGGCCAGGATCTCGTCAAGGCGTACGGCGCGCGGTCGGTGCTCGACGGCGTGACCGTCACCATCCGGACGGGCGAGCGCGTCGGCCTCGTCGGCAACAACGGCTCGGGCAAGAGCACGCTCGCGCGCATCCTCGCCGGCGTCGAGCAGCCGGACACGGGCGTCGTCGCCCGTCGGCGCGGCGCCGAGGTCGCCTACCTCGACCAGGACCCGCGCTTCGACGAGGCGCTGAGCGCCCGCGAGGTGGTGAACGGCGGCCTCGCCGCGTGGACCGAGGCGAAGGCGCGCTACGACGAGGTCACCTACAAGCTCGCGCACGACCCGGGTCGCGACGACGTGCTCGCGTGCCTCGACCAGCAGACCGCGGCGCAGGCCGACGTCGAGCGGCTCGGCGGGTGGGACGTCGCGCACGACGTCGAGCGCATCCTCGGTCACGTCGGCCTCGCGGACGTCGACGCGAAGATCGGCTCGCTCTCGGGCGGCGAGCTCCGGCGCGTCGCGCTCGCGCGCATCCTCGTCGCGCGGCCCGCGCTCGCCGTCCTCGACGAGCCGTCGAACCACCTCGACATCGACACGATCGCCTGGCTCGAGGAGCACCTGGCCGACGAGTTCCCCGGCGCCGTGCTGCTCATCACGCACGATCGCGCGCTCCTCGATCGCGTGGTCGATCGCACGCTCGAGATCGAGAACGGCAAGCTCCACGCGTACGACGGCGGCTACGAGGCGTACCTCGAGGCGAAGGCCGATCGGCTCGCGCACGAGGCGCGCACCGAGTCGAACCGGCAGAACTTCCTGCGCACCGAGCTCGAGTGGCTGCGCCGTCAGCCGAAGGCGCGCAGCACGAAGCAGAAGGCGCGCATCCAGCGCGCCGAGGCCGCGAAGGGCGTCGCCGCGCCGCGCGCCGAGCGCGCCGCCGCCATCTCGCTCGACGCCGTCCGATCGGGCAAGACCATCCTCGATCTGCGCGGCGTCACGCTCGCACCGTACGGCGCGCCGCTCGTGAAGGGCCTCGATTTCACGCTCGTCGCGGGCGAGCGCGTCGGCGTCGTCGGCAAGAACGGCACCGGGAAGACCACGCTGATCAAGGCCGTGCTCGGCGACCTCGCGCCGACGCGCGGCGAGATCGTCGTCGGCAAGAACACGAAGGTCGCCTACTTCGATCAGCACCGCGCCGAGCTCGACGACGACAAATCGATCTACGACAACGTGGCCGACAACCGCGCCAAGATCGAGATCGGCGGCCAGGTGCTCGACGTGCGCGGCTACCTCGAGCGGTTCTTGTTCGACTCGCACAAGCAGCGTCAGCCGGTCGGCTCGCTGTCCGGCGGCGAGCGCGCGCGCGCGGCGCTCGCGAAGAACCTCTCGCGCGGCGCGAACCTCGTCATCCTCGACGAGCCGACGAACGAT
>DASYCF010000772.1:0-8185 GCA_036500365.1 Byssovorax sp. | reverse complement strand
GCTGGAGGTTAGAGATGAACTCGGTTGTAGAGGGCGGATCGTCGACTGGCTGCACGTGGATGCTTTCACAACCAAACCCCCAGCGACTCATGGGAGTCCTTCTTTGATCGGACGCGGCATGAAACATTTGATCATCCACGGATTGACGCTGGGGCTCACGGTGACCGTTCTCGTCGTGGTTGCGCCCTTGGCGTGTACCTCGTCGTCGGAGTCACTCCCTGCGCCTCCATCGTGTCCCTCGGGTCTGTATGGCCACGGCATGTGTTGCCCGCTGGGGTATTCGGCTTCCTGCACGCTGTTGTCGGACGAGTCGCCCTGCACGAAGTGCAATTGCGACGGCGCGGGAGCCCCATTCAGGCCCGTCGGTCCGAGCTGCGGGGAGTGCCGAAACTGCGCGCTCATGGCGGGTTGCATCTTCATGTGCCCAGACGACGACGCGAACTGCGCCGGACTCGTAGATTGCAGGGGCTTCTGCCAGACCTCAGAAGCGTGCGCCGCCTGCGCCTCCCGGTTCCCCGTCGCTCCCGACGTGTTCAAGGTGGTGCAGGACTGCGTGCAGGATCAATGTCCCACGAAGTGCGCCGACGCGGGTCCGTTCTGATGCGGCATCGCGCCGTCTCCCAGGCTCGGGGCGGCTCGGTCGAGGCGTTCTGCAGGAGGCGCCGCCCGCGCCGGCGACCCTCCGCTGGTGGCCTGGCACTGCTGGCGCGGAGCGTCGCGCCGGACTTCCAGGCCGTCCTCGACTGCTGCGCGGCGAGCTGTTTGAACGCCTGGGCGCCGGCGTCGGGGCAGCCAGGTCGGTTCGCTGATATGCTGAGCACCGCGGGCCGGCTGCGACGGCGAGATCGACGAGCGACGACCGAGGACAGAGGCGGCCCGGCCTGGGCCGACGAGGGCGACAGCCATGCAAAAGTTCACGATGACGGCGTTCAGCGGCTCGATCGTCGGCGCGACGACGGTGTACTCGAGCACGGACCTCAACCGCCACCTCGCCGCCGCCGATCAGCTGGCCGTGGAGGTGTGCGCCGACCAGGTGAGCGGCACTGTCCCCATTCTCACGGTCGAGCTGCAGCACTCCGGCGATGGTGTGAATTGGCTGACCCGGCTCGGGCTCACCACGATGGTCCTCTCGAGCTCGAGCACGAACGTCGGGTTCGGCTCGGACGACGGCTCCACGCCGGCGCTGGGGCTCTGTCGCGTCGCGCTCACGTTGTCGGGCACGACGCCGGCCGCGCACGTGAAGGTCCACGTCACCGGCCGCGACGCGGCGCGCTGACGACCCCGCCGGCGCGCTCGACGTAGAGGTCGAAGTCCTCGATCGTCTGGACGAGCTGATACCGGGCCGCGACGAGCTCCCGGAGCGCGTCGAAGCCGGCCAGCGACTCGGCCGAGTCGGCGGAGTCGCCGGTGACCGCCGGGAACACGTCGCGGTGCTCGACGACGATCGCGGACGGCGGCGCGTGCGCGAGCTCGCGCATCAGCTCGGCGCGGCTCGCGTCCTTCGCCCAGGCGACGCGCTGCGGGACGTCGTACAGGTATCGAGTCGCGGGCGCGCGCCCGGCCAGGTCGTAGATGACGGGTTCGAAGCCCCACACGAGGATCGGCCGGTCCGCGGGCGTGTGCGTGGCGAGCCACGAGGCGACGGCGCGGTTCGCGACCGCGTTCACGTCGGCCACGCTGGCGAGCTCGTCGATCTCCTCCTGATCACGCGGCCCCGTGACGAAGAGGCGCACGCGCGCGGCGCACCGCTCGCGAAACGTGCCCTCGAGGTCGTGCACGGCGGTTCGCATCGGCGCGACGATCGCGACGAGCGCGAAGAACGCCGCCGCGCCGGCCGGGCCGAACCGCTCGAGCCGCGCGAGCAACCTGTCGTATCCGACGCCGGCGAGGAGCGCCGTGACAGGCCACGTCGCGCCGTAGTGATAAGGGAAGAACTTGCCCTGCAAGACCACGCCGAGGAGCTGCACGCCGATGATCGCGAGCAGCGCGCCCGCGCCGCGCGGCCACGCTCCATCGCTTCGTCCGAAGACGACGAACAGGAGCACACCTGCAGACGCGACGCTCGAGTACCCGACGAGCCAATCGGTGAAGCCCGCGTAGAACATCGCCGGTATCGACGCGCCCTCCCACGAGAGGCGCGTGTAGTGCGGCGCGAAGACGAACAGCGCCTCGACGAGATCGCCGAGCGCTCCCTTCGCCGAGAACCACACGGCGACGAGCGAGACCGTCGCGACCGCTCCCGCGCCGACCGCGACCAGCGGGGTCAGCGCGGCGCGGCGACGCGCGCCGGCCTCTGTCGTCCGATGGAGCGCGCGCCACGCGATCGCCGCCGCGAGCACGGGCGCCGCGCCTGCCAACGGCGGCTTCAAGAGGCCTGCGAAGCCGCACAGGGCGCCGGCGCCCACCCATCGAACGAGATCTCGCCGCTCGACGCCTGCGCGCGCGCCGCCTCCGCCGAGGTCCCGCGCGACGAGCGCGATCGCGAAGATGGTCGCGAAGCCTCCGAACGACTCGGGCTGCGCCGTGTGCCAAAAGTCGAGCTCGGCGTGCGCGGCGAACGCGACCGCGCCGGCGATCCACCCGGCGCGCGTCGAGCCCCAGAGCTCGCGCGCGATGCGCGTCATCGCGAACGCCGACAGGGCGAGGCAGGCGACCTCGACGAGTCGAATCGACACCTGCCCTCCACCGAAGAGAACGCGCGCGATCGCGTAGACGACGTAGATCCCAGGCGGCTTGAAGTCCCACGCGTCGCGGTACGGCATGCCGCCGCGGACGACGGTGCGCGCGACCATCGCGTAGATGCCCTGGTCGCGCCCGTACGAGAACGTGAGGATTTGCAGGGCCAAGAAGGCCATCACCGCCGCGCACGCGACCTGGACGACGCGCGTGACCCGCGTCGACGCCGCGCGTCGGCCGGGCTGGTTCGCGGGGTCGTTCACGCGCCGCGTTGTAGCAGGAGGCAGGCCCGTGACAGAGAGGTGACAGGCGCCGCAGGGGCCCGGTCGTACCTTCCTCGACCGTGGATATCGCCGTCGTCGTGAACCTCCACGCCCGCAAGGGCAGCGCCCACGTCGCCCGCGCCTGCCGCGAGCAGCTCCCGGGCGCGCGCGTGCTCGTCTCGGGCTCGCTCGACGAGACGGTCGACTTCGCGCGCGAGCTGTCGAAGCGGCCGCCGAGCCTCGTGCTCTCCGCCGGCGGCGACGGCACCGCGGTCGCGCTCCTCAACGCGATGCACGCGAGCTCCGAGGCGAGCGACGGCGACCCGGCCCTCGGCATCCTCCCGCTCGGCACCGGCAACGGCTGGGCCCGCGCGACCGGCGCCCCGCGCTGGCGCGCCGCCGTCGACCGCATCGAGGCGCTGCACCGCCGCCGCGGCCCCATCCCCACGCTGCGCTTCGACCTCGTCGAGTCGTTCGGCACCGTCGCGCACTTCGCGGGCACCGGCTGGGACGCGGAGATCATCTCCGACTTCCACGCGCAGAAAGAGGGCTTCGGCGTCCTCCCCAAGCGCGTGCGCGCCGGGCTCACGGGCTACATGAACGGGCTCTTCACGCGCACCGTGCCGCGCCACCTCCGGCTCGAGGCGGCCGAGGTCGAGCTCGTGAACACGGGCGACGACGCGCTCACGGTCGACGAGCACGGCAAGCCCGTCCCGCTGCGCGGCGGCGAGCACGGCAAGGTCCTCTACCGCGGCCCGACGACGGTGTGCGCGGCCGGGACCACGCCCGAGTGGGGCTTCGGCTTCCGCGCGTTCCCGTTCGCGGGCCTCGTTCAGCGCCGCTTCTGCATGCGCCTCTACGCGGGCGGCGCGGTCGAGGCCGTGTCGCGCATGGGCTCGCTCTGGAAGGGCAAGCACCCGCTGACGAAGATGCACACGTGGCTCACGACGAGCACGCGCGCGACCTTCTCGCGGCCGGTTCCGTTCCAGATCGGCGGCGACTGCCTCGGCGAGCGCGACGTCATCGACTACAACCTCGCGGCGCGCACGGTCGACGTCCTCGACTGGGATCGCCTCGCCTCGTAGCCGTCGTCGGTAGCGTCGTTCCAGCGGCGCCGAGCGCTCGAAAGAGAAAAGCGCAACGGGCGCGGAACTTCGCGCGCGCTGCGGCTCTCTCAACGCCGAATCGCAGGCTCCACGTCCTCGCGCCCACAGCGCTCGAGGCGCCATGCGCACGCGCGCGCGGCGACCCCGAGCGCGGCCCCGCGCGAAGGCGGACGTGCGCCCGACGATCGCCGAAGGACAGCTCATGAACGAACCGAGCGAGCGCACCCAGCGCGCGGAGCCCGCGCGCGTCGGCCAGATGACGAGCGTGATGCGGGCAGTCGAGGCGGCGACCGGACCGCGCTGCCTGCGCGTCGCCCTCGTCGAGCGCGGCCGCGTCGTCGAGGAGCGCATCGTGCCGCGCGGCCAACACGTCACGATCGGCGCGAGCGAGAAATGCACGTTCGTCGTCGCCGAGGCCGGCCCCGCGCGGCGCGTCTTCGAATGGATGAACGATCGCTATCGAATCGTCCCGAGCGACGGCCTCGCGGGCCGCGTCGCGACCGCCGCCGGCGTGGTCGACGTGGCCTCCGCGCGCGGACAGGCGATCTCGATCGACGACAAATCACGGGGAAAGCTCGTCGTGGGCGCCGCGACGCTGCTGTTCCAGCTCGTCGCCGAGCCGCCTCGCGTGCCCAAGGCGCAGATCCCGCTCGCGGCGCGGCAATCGCTCGTCGGAGACATCGACTGGACGACCGCCGTCATCGCGGCCTTCAGCTTCCTCCTGCACTTCGGCGCCGCTGGAGCGGTCTATTCGGACTGGATGGATCCCGTCGTCGACGACGAGGCCGTCGTCACGCAGATCGTCCTGCTCGCATCGCGGACTCCCCCGGTCGTCCCCGTCGAGTCCCAGCCCACGACGCGTGACGGACAGGACAAGTCGAAGGTCGACCCCCAGGCGAAGCCCGAAGGCGGCAAGGGAGGCGGCAAGGGAGACAAGCGCGCTTCGTCGACGAGGCCCGGTCAAGGCGCCGGCAAGGGCATGAGCGACGCGAAGGCCACCGCGCTCTCGCGCGACCTCGCGGGGATCGGCATCGAGGTCGCGGGCGTCCTCGACGCGGGCGCCGACCGGAGCGCGACCGCCGACGTGCTGCGCGACGGCGACGTGCCCATCGGCATGCTGAACGAGGCGGCGAACCGCGCGGGAGGCGTCGGCGCGGGCGCGATCGCAGGGCTCCACATGGCGGGCGACGGCGGCGGGGTCGTCCGGCCGGGCCACGGCGGCGGCGCCGGCTTCGGCGACATCGGCGGCACGCGCCGCGATCAGCCGATGGGCGCGGGCTCCGGCGCCGTCGTCGCGAGGCCTCCTGGCAACGTCTCCATCTCACCGCCGAGCGGCGGCACGGGCCAGGTCGCCAACGCGCAGGCCGTCGTGTCGCGCATGGCGGCTGGCTTCCGGCGTTGTTACAACCGCGGCATCGCCACGGAGGATCCGAACATGCATGGCAGCCTCCGCGTCACGGCGCGAATTGGCCAGAACGGAGAGGTGCAGTCGGCGACGCCGAGCGGCGGAGCGGGCTTGTCGCCGACCGTCGTGTCGTGCGTCGTGCAGCGCGTCACGAGCGCGCAGTTCGATCCGCCCCAGGGCGGCGCGGCGACCCTCGTCATCCCCGTGATCTTCACCGCGCAGTGACGGCCGCGCTCGCGTAGGCTCGACGGCGTGCGATCGACCCTGTTCGTCCTCGTCGCGATCGCGGCGAGCGCCGCCTGCGGGTCGCGCGCCCAGGAGACCGACGTCCGACCCGAGCCGCCGCCTGCGCGCTCGGCCGAGGTGGGCTTCGCGATCCCCGTGCCCTCGCCCGCGCCGACGGGCGGCGACGCGGCGGCGAGCGCGCACCCCGACGGCGGCGGCGTCGCGGCGCAGGCGTCGTCGGTCGTGGCGAGCATGGCTCCGGCTTTTCGGCGTTGTTACAACGCTGGCCTCGCCGACGACCCGACCCTCCAAGGCAGCGTGCGGATCACCGCGCATGTCGGCCCGAAGGGCGACGTGACCTCGGTCAAGCCCAGCAAGACGACGCTCCCGGCCGACGTCGTCGCGTGCGTGGCGAAGCGCGTCGCCGCCGCGCAGTTTTCGCCTCCCGAGGGCGGCGGCGCGACGGTCGTGGTCCCCGTCTCGTTCGTGCCGCAGTGAGCTCGGCGCGGGTTTGGTAGCATCGCGCTCGCGTGCGCTCTCGACCCCTCCTCGCGGTGATCGCGGTCGCGCTCGCCTCCGGCTGCGGTGGCAAAGCGGACGACGCGCCGAAGCCTCCGGCCTCCGCGGCGCCGAGCGCGCCTTCCGCGCTCGCGGCGACGGCGTCGGCGACGGCCCCGTCCGCGCCGGCCCCGCGCGCACTGGAGCGGCGTGACGGGAGCGCGATCGCGCTCGACGCATCCGGCCGCGCGCTGCTCGTCGTCGACGAGGATCACCACGCGCTCCGCGTCGTCCCGCTGCCGCTCGATCCTGCGACGGTCGGCCCGTCGGTGAGGCTCACGGGCGCGCCGGCGCAGGTGGTCGCGACGGCGCGCGGCGCGCTCGTCACCGTGCGGGATCCAGGGCTGCTGGTCACGCTCGAGGAGAACGACAAGGGCGCCCTCGTCGAGCGCGCGCGGGTCGAGTTGCCCGTCGACGCGTGGGGCCTCGCGCTCGCGAAGGACGGCGCCACGGCGTACGTGACCAGCGCCTGGTCGCACGCGCTCACGGCGGTCGACCTCGCGCGCGCCAAGGTGAAGTGGACGATCTCGACCGCGCGCGAGCCGCGCGGCGTCGTGCTCACGGCCGATGGCAAGTCGGCTTACGTCACGCACCTCGTCGGCGCGGCGCTCACGCGCGTCGACGACCTCGACGCGGCGACGCCCAGCGCGCGCAGCGTCGTCCTCCCGCCGAGCCCGCTGCGGACGCCGGCCGGCCGCACGCTCGACGCCGCGCTCGGCTACGCAGCCGCGCTCTCGCCGGGCGGAGATCGCCTGTTCGTCGCGCGGCACGCGCTCGGCGCGCTCGGCAAAGACGCGTGGTTCGGCGCCGCGACGGTCGACGTGCTGATGATCGACGCCGACGCGCCGCTCGCGCCGCGACACGTCCCGAGGGCGCCGTTCTTGCGCGCCGACAACGGGCCGAACGGCGACGAGCTCAAGGTGCCTGGCGGCTCGCTCACGACGTTCACGCAGCCGCGAGCGATCGCCGTGCGCAGGTCGACTGGCACGCTCCTCGTCGCGGGTGAGGGCGACGATCGCGTCGTCGAGCTCGACGCCGAGAGCGTCGATCCCACGCTCTCGGTCGTGCGCACGATGAAGACGGGCGACGGCTACGACGCGGCGATCCCCGTCGCGACCTCGGGCGGCGCCCCGCAGGGGATCGCGCTCTCCGCCGACGAGTCGACTGCCTACGTGCTCTGTCGCGCGACGTACGATGTCGTCGAGCTCGCGCTCGATCCCGCGACGCCCGAGGACAAGGCCGCTACGCGGCGCGTGCGCTTCGCCGACGACGATCTCGACGCGACGGGCGCCGCTGGCCGGCGCCTCTTCTACAACGGGACCGACAAGCTCACGAGCGGCGGCGTCGCGTGCGCGGGCTGTCACCCCGAGGGCCGCGACGACGGCCACGTGTGGCACGAGGCGAAGATCAACACCGCGCAGGGCGTCGCCGTGAACTTCCTCGGCGAGGCCGACGACGCGCCCGAGGAGGATCACGTGAAGGGCGCGCCGCGGCGGACTCCCATCCTCGCAGGGCGGGTGTCGGCGCAAGGCCCCTATGGCTGGCACGCCGAGAGCCCGACGCTCGAGGCGCGGCTCGAGTCCGGCTTCGGCCTGCATCGTTGGGCGACGCTGCCCGCGCACGAGGCGCAGAACCTCGCCGCCCGCGCCGCGCGCCTCGCCTCGTTCCTGCGCAAGGGCCTCACGCCCCCTCCCCGCGTCACGCGCCCGGCGACGCCCGAAGAGGAGCGCGGAAAAGCCGTGTTCACGAGCGAAGCGACGCAGTGCACGCGCTGCCATGTGCCTGCCACCGAGTTCACCGACCGGACCGCTTATCCGATGAAGCTCGCCAAGCTCGGCGATTTCGACGACGAGGAGCGCGTCGACTTCAAGGTCCCTTCGCTCCTCTACGTCGGCGGACACGGCCGGCTGCTGCACGACGGGAGCGCCGCCTCGCTCGAGGAGCTCATCGAC
>DASYCF010000771.1:0-2665 GCA_036500365.1 Byssovorax sp. | reverse complement strand
CGACGACCGCTACTTGCCGATCGCGCGCGCGCACCTCAAGCAGTGCGAGCGCGAACGCGACGTCGCGATGCAGCGCCGGTCCAGCAGGTTCACGCCCAAGCCTCCTGCCTCGCCGGGTGTCTCTCGCGGGACGAAACCTTGAACGAAGCGCGGCAGCTGCGACCCCACGACAGCGGCGTCGCGCGCATCGCGCGAGCCGAGGGAGGGCCGTCGCAGCTCCCGGACGTGCGCGCGAGGCGGCCGGCTTGACCGCCGCGTGACCGCGCGGGCGGATCCGCACGGGCGGGGTCGGAGCTTCGGTTGTATCTTGTCCCGTGGGGTCTCGAGACCTCGCGGGCCGGGTCGGTCAACTGTGGATCGAGAGCGGAGACGGACTTGGAGCGCGAATCGCTGTTCGGAGAGTCCGTCCTCTGGTCGGGCAGGCCGAAGGAGATCACGACGCCGATCGTGTATCGGGTCGGCGCCGCGGTCTGCGGCGTCGCGGCGGCGATCGCCACGGCGTCGGCCATCGTCGTCGCGTCGGCCGGCCAGGCGCGGCCGGGGCCGCTGCTCGGCTTCGCCGCCTGGATGACCACGCTCGCCTTCGCGCTCGCCGCGCTGCCGAAGTGGTGGCGGGCCGGGCTCGAGTTCCAGTGCACCGACAAGCACGTCGTCATGCGGCGCGGGCGCATGCGCCGCTCGATCGAGCTCCGTTCGATCAGCTTCGCGCGAATTCGATGGGATCCCAAGCGTCCGGGCATCGGCGACCTCGAGCTCGTGCGCGCCGTGCCGACGGGGGCGCTGCGGCGGCGGCTCGCCATCGTGCTGCCCGGGCTCGTGGCGCCGGACCGGGTGTGGGCGATCATGCGCGGCGTGACGCCGGCGGCGCCCGCTGGAGATGGCCATCGCCTGCTCGCGCAGCGGCTCGACGAAGGCGAGCGCGTCATGTGGTCCGCGCACCCGGTGCACACGTGGGCCGCGTGGCTCCCGCGCGACGTGCGCGCCGTCGGCTCCGTGCTGGTCGCGGGCGGGCTCGCGGGCGTCGCGCTGTGGACCGGGGCGCACGCGGCGCACGCGCTGCGCGCCGTGGCGAGCGCCGGCCTCGCGCCCATGTCGGTCACGTTCATCGCGCTCGTCGCGTCGCTGTCGCTCACGATGGTGCTCTTGATCGCGGCGGCGGCGGTCGTCCTCTACGCGACGCTGGTGCGGCCCGCGCGGCTCGATCGGCGCACGCGCTACTGGATCACGGACCGGCGTGTGCTGATCCAGCGCGGCGACGAGGAGCTGCACCTCGACCGGTCGCGCGTGGTCGACGTCATCGACGCGCCCGCGCACGGCGGCCTGCGCGACGTGTTCCTCGTGCTCGACGGCCCGCGCGCGCGGTCGTTCGCGGCGAGCGGCGCGTTCGGCGAGGCGCCCCCGTCGTCGAGCCTGATGATGCCCGCCGGCCTCGTCCCCGTGCTCCACCGCATCGCCGACGTCGAGCCGATCCACGCGATTTTGCGCTCCGCCGAGCCCTTCCCGCGCGCTGCGTAGGGCTGGCGGGCGGGCGGGCAGCAGTTGCAGAACGCGGAGCGGCGGTGCACCATCCGCCGCGCAAGAGCCGAAGTGGCGGAATGGCAAACGCGGCGGATTCAAAATCCGCTATCGGAAACGGTTTGTGGGTTCGAGTCCCACCTTCGGTACCTGGCGGAATTGATTGAGCTTTTTGCGATCGAATTTCGCCGCTCGCCTGGCCCAAAGACGCCGTGGATCCTTTTCCGGATCCTTTTCCCGCCAGCTCCGGGATGGCGGCGTCGAGGTCGAGCAAGGTCCCGAGCCCGAGCTCGGCGACCGACCGCGCGGCGCGCCGGTAGCGGTTCACCATCACGCTCGAGCGGTGGCCCGTTCGGTCCTGAACCCACGCCTCCGACTTCCCGTTGGCGAGCGCGAGCGTGACGAACGTGGCCCGCAGGTCGTGGATGCGGATGCGGCGACGCTGCGCCGTGGTCTCGAAGAGCGCCGCGCGCTTCACGCCCGCGAGCTCGAGACAGGCGCGGAACCGTTTGGCCTGCTTGTCCGCGTCGAGCGGCTCGCCGTCCTCGTCGACGAAGACGCGGCCGCTCGCCGCCACGGTGCCCCGGGTCTGCTGCCAGGCGCTCAGGGCTCGCGCCGTGCCGGGCGCCAACGGCCACGCCCGCGGGTCGTCGGTCTTGTTGCAGTCGAGCGTTACGGCGCCGCGCGCGAGGTCGAGATCGCCCCACGTCAGCGCCGTCGCCTCTCCCGCCCGCATCCCTTCGCGCGCGAGGAAGCCGTAGAGCACCCGCAACGGAAGAGGTACCGCTGCGCACGCCAGAAGAACGCGGTCCTCGTCCGGGTAGAGGTAGGAGAACGCCTTCGGCGACCCGACCGAGGGCAAGAAGCCGCGGGGCAGCGGGTTGGCGGCGAGACGGCGCAACGGGAACACCGCGAGCGAAAGCATGCGGTGAAGCAACTGCGCGATGTGACGCCTCGACGCGGGCGCGAGTGAAACGGGGAGCCCACGCATGACGGCTTCCGCGTCGTCGAGGGTGAACGTCGCGACGGGGACCGGTCCAACCGCCGGGTAGACGTGCCGCACCAGCCGGAGCTGGTCGTCGCGCGCGGAGCGCTTCGCCTTGATGTGGTCGGGGTAGCTCGCGGCGAGGCGCCCGCTCGTCCACGCCTC
>DASYCF010000770.1:0-2484 GCA_036500365.1 Byssovorax sp. | reverse complement strand
GACGCGCCGTCGTACGTCGGCCACGGCGCGGCGTCCGACCAGCCCGACGCGACGCCGGCGGCCATCGACAGCTCGAGCGCGGCGTCGACGCGTTCCGCGACTGGCGTCGTGACGACGACGTGCGCGCGCGCCGGGAAGACGGGCGAACCCGGCGGCACCAGGTACTTCGTCGCGGCGAGGAGCGTCGAGAGGCTCGCGATCCGCGCGTCCGGGCCGCGCACGCCGGCGCGCTTCTGGAGCACGGTGACGAGCGTGCTCCCCGCGTGCACCGCGCACGCGTAGACGCAGGCGTCCGCGATCGCGTTCGACGCCGTGCGCGCCCACGTCCGCACGTGCGAGCCGTTGCCGGCACCCGGTTTGCGGCGGATGCGCGCCTCGAGCCGCTGCACGAACTCGGCGTCCGTCTCGGCGTCGGTCCCACCCGAGAAGTCGGAGGCGACCACGCACTTCGACTTCGCGCCCGGCGGCGGGTTCGTCCACGTGAGCTCGGCGCCGACGGTGAGGTTCGTCGCGCTGCCGGCGTCGACGGCGAGCAGCGTCCCGTCCGCCGTGCCGAGGAAGACGCCGACGTCCTGCGCGAGCTGGTACCGGAAGCCTGCCGCGTCGGTGCACGTCGTCGCCGCGGGGTCGCCGATCGTGGTCGAGCCGTGGAAGAGCGTCAGCGGCGCGCCGGAGACGGTCACGACGCCGGAGCCGCCGCTCGCGCCGAGCGGAGCCTCGCCCCACAGGCGACCGTGGTAGTCGCGCAGCCATGCGCTCGATGCGCGTTCGGGATCCACCTGGTCGGCGAGCCAGAACGCGCGCTGCTGCTCGACGAGGAGCACGAGATCGATCGCGTCCGCCTCGATCCAAAACCGCGACCCGGCCGCCGTCGCCGTCGCGATCTCGGTCTCCGTGAACGGCGTCCCCGTGTCCGGGTTCGTCATCTGGCGGAGGCCGATCCGGAAGTTCGTGAGCAGCTCCTCGCGCTTCTCCCCGCGCGGGTAGAAGTCGAACTCGCGCTCGGCGGGCGACGTCATACCGGCACCCGTTGCTGCTTCAAGGTCTGGAGGTTCGTGTAAGCGCAGTACGCGCTCGCCGCGTCGCCGGCGCCCGCGGAGACGATCGCGTCGATGCGGATGAGCCGCTGCTTCACGAGCGTCGCGAGCGCGGCCTGGATCTCGAACTTGATGCGCTGCGGGAGCGCGTCGTCGACCTTGTCGAGCGTCGCGAGCTGGCTGCCGACGTCCGGCACCGCCGCGCCGCTCGCGCGTTGGGTGCGCAGGGCCACGACGACCATGCCGTCGACGGGGTGCACGCCCCGGAGAATCGAGCGGAACTCGCCGGTCATTGGGTCGATGTCATCGGCGAGGATCGCGGGCGGCTTGCTCGGGCCGACGAGCTCGACGCCGGTCGTGAGCGTCGCAGGCGGCATCCCCGCCGGCGGGATGAGCGGGCTCGGCATGGCTCAGTCCAACGGGCAGGGGATCGACGGCAGCGACGGCAGCTTCGGCAGCGACAGCGACGGCAGCCCGGGGAGCGCGAGCGCGAGGGACAGCGACGGCAGCCCCGGCAACGTGAGGGAGAGCGACAGCGACGGCAGCTTCGGGAGCTTCGGCAGCGAGAGCGACGGCAGCCCGGGGAGCGCGAGCGCGAGGGACAGCGACGGCAGCCCCGGCAGCGAGATGCTGAGGCTGGGCAGCTTCGGCAGCTTCGGCAGCGAGAGCGACGGCAACCCCGGCAGCGCGAGCGCGAGGCTCAGCGACGGGAAGGCGCACGCGCTCACGGGTCACGTCATGCGGCGCTCGCTTTGGTGGCGACGACGATCGGCGCGAGCGGCACCGCCGGCGGGACCGCGCCCGGCGCGCCGGTGACTGGGCCGGGCGCGTTGAGGAGCGCGGCGACCGCGGTCAGGGTCGCGTTCACGGACGCCGCCCACGCGACGAGCGGCGGCGCGAGGGCGACGGGCTGCGCGGCGACGGTGTCGCCGCACACGACGCCGCCGTTGAGGGTGACGTTCCCGTTCAGCGTCACCCCGTCGTCGCCCACCTGGATGTACGCGTCGCCCTTCGCGTTCTTGATGATGACGTCCTTGTCCGCCGTCATCAGGAGCGCCATCCCGAGCGCGTGCACGAGGGAGATGCTCTGGTTGCTGGCCTCGGGGTCGAGCACCATCACGTGCGCCTTGTCGACGGTGCCGTCGCCCTTCAACGAGGGCGCGTAGACGACGACCTGGGTCCCGTTGCCGTCGCTCGCGTCGGCGAGCGAGATGAACCCGCCGCCGTACTGCACGACGGTGACCTCGCCCTCCTTCGGGTTGACCCGTGCGTTCAGGCGGAGGTCGCGCGCTGCAAGGGGCTGGAGGCCGTCGGCCGTGCGCGCGGTGATGACTTCGGCCGTGCCCTTCGCATCCGGCGCCTTCGGGCGCGCCACGACGCCGAGCGCGCCGAAGAGCGACTCCTGCTTCGACTGCTCGATCGGCTCGCCATCGGCGTCGCCGATTCC
>DASYCF010000769.1:0-3082 GCA_036500365.1 Byssovorax sp. | reverse complement strand
CGTGCTGCTCGGCGTGCCGCCGCCGTCGGTCGTGTTCGCGGTCGCGTTCGTCGTCGTGTCGCTGCCGCACGCGCCGCTGGAGACGACGGCGACGCCGAGCACGATGCTGCCGGCCCAAATCAAGTGAAGATCACGCATGTCGAGGTCCTCCCGAAGGGCGCCGTAGAAAGCGCTCGAAGCGCGCGGCGACCCGGATGGCCGAAGGATAGTGCAAGGGCGCGGGCGCGACACACTCGCGGCATGGACGTCTCCGTGTCTCTCCAGGAAAGGGCTCCGTGCGACGAGTCGGGTCACGGCCCGACGGCTGCGTCGGGTCCGGCCTGAGCGCCGTTCCGGCCGGACTCGGGCGCCGCGCATACTAATCTGCGATCGTGACGTCTCCAGATCCCGCCCCCGGCGACGCCGGGCGCCACGCCGTCGTAGGCGCGGTCGATCCGCTGCATCTGCTGATCGCGAGCGTGCGGGACTACGCGATCTTCCTGCTCGATCCGCAGGGCCACGTCGCGACATGGAACCTCGGGGCCGAGCGCATCAAGGGTTACCGCGCCGACGAGATCATCGGAAAGCACTTCTCGCAGTTCTACCCGCAGGCGGACATCGACGCGGGCAAGTGCGAGTTCGAGCTCGAGGTCGCGGCGCGCGAGGGTCGTTTCGAAGACGAGGGGTGGCGCCTCCGCAAGGACGGCACGACCTTCTGGGCGAACGTCGTCATCACGGCGCTGCGCGACCCGAGCGGCGCGCTCGTCGGCTTCGCGAAGGTCACGCGCGACCTGACCGAGCGCGTGCAAGCGGAGCAGGCGCGCCTCCAGCTCGGGCGCGAGGCGCACGTGCGGCTCCAGGCGCTCTCCGACCTGTCCGCCGCGCTCGCGCCCGCGTGCACCACCGCCGACGTCGGCGCCGTCGTCGCAGAGGTGGGCACCGCGTGCGCGCGCGCCGACACCTGCATGATCTACCTGCTCGACGAGGCGACGCGGCGCCTCCGGCTGCTCGCCCAGCGCGGCTGCCACCCCGACCTGGTCGCGCGCCTCGAAGAGATCGGCCCCGAGAGCCCGGTCTACCGCGTCGGCACCGGCGAGGCGCCGTCGATGTGGATCGAGGACGAGCGCGCGTACGCCGCGCTCTATCCGGCGCTCAGCGAGCTCGCCATCGACGGAGCGCGCGCGCGCGCCTTTTGGTGCGTGCCGCTCGTCGCGGAGGGCCGCACGCTCGGGCTCGTCGGCGCCGGCTTCTACGTCGAGCGCGCCTTCTCACAGGAGGAGCGCGAGTTCATCGGCGCGCTCGCGCGCCAGTGCGCCCAGGCCATCGCGCGCGCCGGCGCCTACGAGAAGGAGCGCGAGGCCGCCGGCCTCGTCGACCGGCTCCGGAGCTCGCTGGCGACCACGCTGAAGAGCATCGGCGACGCGGTGATCGCGACCGACACCGCCGGCGCCGTCACGCTCATGAACGGCGTCGCCGAGGCGCTCACCGGCTGGTCCGAGGCAGACGCGATCGGCCGCGCGCTCCCCGACGTGTTCCGCATCGTCAACGAGCACACGCGCGCGTCCGTGACCAACCCCGTCGAGCGTGTGCTGGAGAGCGGCGGCGTCGTCGGCCTCGCGAACCACACGCTGCTGATCTCGCGCGGCGGGCGCGACGTGCCGATCGACGACAGCGGCGCCCCCATCCGCGACGAGCAAGGCGCGATCACGGGCGTCGTGCTCGTGTTCCGCGACGTCACGGAGCGCAAGCGCGACGAGGCCCAGAAGGCGTTCCTCGACTCTGCGACGCGCGCGCTCAGCGAGTCCCTCGACTACGAGCGCAGCGTCGCGCGCGTGGCCGAGCTCGCCGTGCCCGCGCTCGCCGACTGGTGCGCCGTCGACCTCGTGGCGCCGGGCAGCCGCTCGCCCAAGCGGCTCGCCGTCGCGCACGTCGACCCGGCGAAGGTCGAGATGGCCAAGGAGCTCGACGCGAGGTACCCGCCCGATCCCGACGCGAAGACCGGCGTGCCCAACGTGCTGCGCACGGGCCTCGCCGAGGTCTACGGCGACATCCCCGACGAGCTGCTCGTCGCGGGGTGCGTCGACGCCGAGCACCTCCGCATCGCGCGCGCGCTCGGCCTCCGCTCGGCGATGATCGTGCCGTTCGTCGCGCGCGGGCGCGTCCTCGGCGCGATGACGTTCGTGTTCGCGGAGTCGGGGCGCGCCTACGACGCGTCGCAGCTGCGCTTCGCCGAGGAGCTCGCGCGGCGCTGCGCGACGGCGCTCGAGAACGCGCTCCACTACGCGGCCGAGCAGCAGGCGCGCCTCGCGGCCGACCTCGCGAGCCGCGCGAAGGACGAGTTCCTCGCCGTCGTCAGCCACGAGCTGCGCACGCCGCTGAACGCCATCCTCGGCTGGGCCAAGATGCTCACCTCGTGGAAGTTCGAGGAGGCGCGGCAGAAGAGCGCGCTCGAGACGATCCAGCGCAACGCCGTCGCGATGGCTCAGCTCATCGAGGATCTGCTCGACATGTCGCGGGTCATCAGCGGCAAGATGCGCCTCGACGCGCAGCGGATCGAGCTCGCGCCCATCGTCGAGGCGGCGATCGACTCCGTCCGGCCCGCCGCGGCGGCGAGGGGCGTCGACGTCGTGGCCACGCTCGACCCCGTGGTCGTCGTGCTGGGCGATCCGACGCGGCTCCAGCAGATCGCTTGGAACCTCCTCAGCAACGCCGTGAAGTTCAGCCGCAAGGGCGGCAGGGTCGACGTCGTGCTGACCGCGGACGACGCGTCCGCTTCGCTCGTCGTGGCCGACAGCGGCAAGGGCATCGCGCCCGAGTTCCTGCCCTGGGTCTTCGAGCCGTTTCGACAGGAGGACGCGAGCACGTCGCGCGCGATCGGCGGGCTCGGGCTCGGCCTCGCTATCACGCGGCGCCTCGTCGAGCTGCACGGCGGCCACGTCCGCGCGGAGAGCGCCGGCCTCGCTCAGGGCGCGCGGTTCACCGTGACGTTGCCCGTTCGAGCCGGGGACGCGGCGCAGCAAGGCGCGCCGTCGGTCGCGCCGGCGCGACGCGGAGAGGCGTTCGAGCGACCGCAGCAGCTCCGCGGCCTCCGCGTGCTCGTCGT
>DASYCF010000768.1:0-3724 GCA_036500365.1 Byssovorax sp. | reverse complement strand
GCAGACCGCGCATGGCGCGCCGTCGCCGTACGCCGCCCACCCCGCGAGCGGCGCGTGGCCGGGGACGGTGCCGGCCGCGGCGCCCGCGCCGAGCGGCGTCAACCCGATGATCCTCGTCGCCGTGGCAGGCATGATGTTGGCCGCCGCGGTGATCGCATACTTCGCCGGCCGCGCCACGAACGCGGCGCCCGTGGCCTCGGCGACCGCCGACGCGACTGCCCGGGTCGGCGCGCACGCCCGAAGGCCCGATGGCGCCGCGACGCACGTGGCCGACGCCGTGCAGCGGAGCCTCGCGAGCGTCGCCCGCACGTGCGAGATCCCGATGGGAACCGCGGAGGACGTCTTCGCGAACGCATACGACGTGTGCGGCGCGCCGCCCCTCGGCCGCGGGCCCGACGTGCCGACGAGGCCGCGCCAGCCGAGGCTCGGAGGCCGCGATCCGTCGAGCGCCGCCCCCGCCGCCGCCGACGACCGCCGCCACGGCCCGCGCCCCGCGCCCGAGCCGCGGCCCGCCGGCCAGCCCCAGGCCAACGGCTGTCTCCGCGCGTGCACGGCGAACCAGAACAGCTGCAAGAGCGCGTGCGGCGCCGAGCCGAACTCCGCCAGCGCGTACAGCGGCTACGAGAAGTGCATGGGCCAGTGCATCACGAGCTTCTCGCGCTGCCGCCTGGGCTGCCCGTAGCGCGCGGTCATCGCGCCCGGGGCCGCAGTTGGCGCGCTTCGAGGCGTGGACTATGGCGGTGACGGTACACGCGAGGGTGGCGAATGCCGCGCGTGCGCGCGGCCCGCTATGGGTGCTTGGTAACGTGGGAGCCGCGCGTGCTTCGGAAGGCTGGGTAAGGGGAGAGATTTCGGCCGGGAGTCGAAGTGGGTGGGCGCAGGGCGGCGGGCGGCGGGGGTTACGGGCGCGGAGTTGAGGGGCGGGACGCGTCGACGCCCGGCCGTGCGTTGCTGTGGCGGCACCTCAGGTTCGGCCCGGGACTTCGCCTGGATCGATCAGGCCGTGGTGGCGCCAGCCCGCGCGGAGCAGCCAGGTCGAGGCGGGGCTGACTGTGTCGCTCCAATAGCCGAGCGTGGGGCGACGCGGCAGCGTCCAACCTTCGAAGCATGGGCTGGACGAGCACGGGTCGAGCGCGCGCGACGGCGGGTCGCCTCGGGAGACGGCGTGGTGACGCGTGTTGAGGAGCACGTAGGCGAGCGCGTTGCGCGTCTGCCGGGGTGAGCGCAGAGGGACGCCGTGGTAGCGGTCGGCGAACACGCGGCCGCGGCGGCCGAAGACCCTGTTGAGAGACTTCGCGAGCCGGATGCACAGACCTTGAACGCCGCGTGAGAGCGCCTTTTGACTGTCGGGCTCGACGATCAGGTGGAGGTGGTCTCGCTGCGCAGACCAGTGGACGAGGCGCATGCCGAGCCTCTCTCGAGCCGCCGAGAACGCGCGCCATACGACCTGCATGCCGAGCTGAGAGCGCAGATTGGGCACGTCTCGTCGCAGACGCAGCGTGACGTGCACGGGCGTTCGCCCGTCGAGGCCCGGACGAGCCCGATGCGTGACACCGACGCCGCGCCGGCCATCCGCGCGCTTGCGCCCCGCTCCCTTGCGAGCGCCGCCTCGTCGGGAGAAGACAAGGCTTGTCTGCAACGCCGCTCGCGCCATTGTCTGAATAGCATATATCCAATCTCCAAGACGTCAATGGCAATTGACCAACTATCGCGCGACTTCATCAGGATACTTCTGTCCGCGTCCGCCGCTCGCCCCCACATCCCGTATCCCGCTCCGCTTCGTCGCAGCGGGCGATCGCGGCCCCCACGCCACACTCGGCAACGGCGGGCCGGGCGTACGCCCGGCATCAGCCACCCTCGCGCCACACCTCTCCTCACCCACGACGGCGCTCTCCGCCTCCGCACCATCCTCCCTTACCCAGCTCTCCACGGCTCGAGCAGCCAGGCCTTCGAAGCAAGCGCCAGCAGATCTACCGCGGCTGCCCCGCCTGTCCCCCACTCTCGAGCCGCTGCTTGAGGCAACCGAGGTCCTTCGCGTTCGCGCGGCGCATCGCCATCGCCATCAACGGCGCCGCGATCCTCGAGAAGCCCCTCGGCTCGCCGCGGTTTCGCAGGGTCATTCGCGTCCCGCCGTCGTCCGCGGGCGCGAACGTGTACGTCGTCTCCATCGGGAACGGCCCCTCGGCCGTCCGCATCACGAGGTGCTCCCCGGCGACCACCTCGACGAACGCGTACGTATACGCGAGCCGCCTACCGAGGAAATGCGCGACGAAGGCCACCTCGGAGCCGACGGCGAGCGGCCGAGCGGTCTTCCACTCGACGGACTTGATGTTCTCGTACCAGAGCGGCGCGTTGTCGGGGTCGCACGCGAAGGCCGCGACGGCGGCCACGGGGCGCGCGATGACGATCTCGGTGCGCACGTCGACGGGCATCGCGGCGTTGTAGTTCGCCGACACCTACGGGACAATGGCGCATGATCGCGCCACACCATCCCGTCATCGGGACAATCAAGCTCGACGACATGCGGCTCTTCGCGCGCGTCGCGGAGCTCGCGAGCTTCACCGCCGCGGCGCGCGCGCTCGGGATGCCGAAGCAGACGCTGAGCCGCCGCGTGGCCGAGCTCGAGTCCGCGCTCGGCGTGCAGCTGCTTCAGCGGACGACGCGTCGCGTGGTCGTGACGGACGCCGGCGCCGCCTATGCCGCGCGCTGCGCCGACCTCGTGCGCGCCGCCGACGACGCGAACCGGGCCGCGGCCGACGCGGTGGAGGCGCCGCGCGGCACGCTACGCATCACGGCGGACCCCGTGCTCGGCGACGCGTTCGTGGGCGATCTCGTCGTCGCGTACGCGAGGCGCTGGCCCGAGGTGCGCGTCGAGCTCGCGCTCACGCGGCGCCGCGTCGCCCTCGTCGAGGAGGGCTTCGACGTCGCCTTTCGCGTGACCTCCATCGACGACGCCGACGCGTCGCTCACCGCCACGAGCCTCGGCGTCGCGCGCGTCCGCTACTGCGCGAGCCGCGCCTACGTCCGACGGGCCGGCGCGCCGCAGTCTCCACGCGACCTCGCTCGCCACGCGTGCATCGTCGTCTCGGAGATCGGCGCGATGGCCTGGCCGTTCCGCGGCAAACGCAAGGGCGTCGACCTCGTCCCCGTCTCCGGCCGCGTCACGACCACGAGCTTCGCCACCGCGCGCGCCGCCGTCCTCGCCGGCCTCGGCGTCGGCATCTTCCCCGAGTTCGCGTGCGCGGCCGACGTGCGCCGCAAGCGGCTCGTCACGGTGCTCGACGCGTTCGTCGTCCCCGTCGGCTCGGTGTGGCTGCTCCACGCGGCGCGCCGCTTCCTGCCCGCCCGCGTCGCCGCCTTCGTCGACCTCGCCCGGGAGCGCTTCGCGAAGCCCCCTTGGTGACGCCCGTGAGCGGCCATGGGGCCGCGGCACTGCCTGGAGATCGGCGCGCTGCCGCCGGCCGAGTTCCACGGCCGAGCCACGCGCTACACGCGCGAGCCCGCGCTGCGGCTCTTCGCGATCGCGGCGCTCCGGCGCCAGCGCTTCGGGCTCGAGGCGATCCGCCGCCGCCTCGCCGCGATGTCGCTCGCCGAGCTCGAGGCGTACGCGCCGCCGCCGCCCGAGAAGCAGACGCCGACGCGCGGCCTCGAGCCTCCGCCGACGCCGACGTACACGGCCGAGCGCTGGGACGTCGTGCCGCTCCTGCGCGGCCTGTCGCTGATG
>DASYCF010000767.1:0-5915 GCA_036500365.1 Byssovorax sp. | reverse complement strand
GTGCGTGAGGCCGGGCACGGGGGCGTCCTCGCGCTCGTGGAGCGAGTCGAGCCCGAGCTTCGGGTGGTCGGGCAGCATGCGCGACGCGAGCGGGATGAACTGCGTGCGCAGCGGGTCCTCGTACGGGCGCTCCCAGTCGATGAGCGAGAGCAGGTACGGCGAGACGCGCACGCTCATCGGCGCGCCGGCGAAGCCCGCCGTCGCGTCCTTGATGAAGTCTTCGCTGACGAGCCCCTTGAGCGCCTCGAGGAGCTTGTCGGGCCGCGTGATCGATTTCTTCGCCTGCCACTTGTGGTCGAGGAACTGCTCCTCGGTCACGTCGGCGTACGAGGGGATGCGTCGGTAGTCGGGGAACTCGGGGAAGTCCTTGTGCGCGAGCGAAGCGGGCGAGGCGGGCGGCTTGAGCGCCACGATTTCGACGGGCTTCTTGGCGAGCGGGAGCGACACGGTCATGGCGGAAACCTCGGGGGCGCGCGCCGCCCTTCGCACGGATCTTCGCGAGGATCTAGCACACGGCCGCGCCCAGGGGCGCCGCGGCGCATGACGCCCCGTGGCATGACGCGGGACCTCGACCGACCCGCGCGGCGCCGATAGGCTCCGCGCCGTGCTCGACGAGCGGCTCCATTTCGTGCGGGCGATGCTCACCGATCTCGCGCGCCTCGACGCGAAGCGCGAGGTGTTCGGGGCGAGCGCGCACGACTACGCGCTCCGCGAGCCCCTGCGTGACGTGGAGGTGGTCCGGTTCGAGCGTCGGCACGGCGTCAAGCTGCCGCCGGATTACCGGGCGTTCCTCACGCAGCTCGGCGACGGCGGCGCGGGGCCGTTCTACGGCGTGTTCGCGCTCGGCAAGTTCGAGGACGACGAGCCGTGGAAGGCCGGTGAGTTCATCGGCGAGCCGGGGACGCGGTTTCCGTACAAGGCCGCATGGAACGCGCCGATGGCCGTGATCGATGCAGTGAACGCGGGCGATCACGCGGCCGAGGTGGCCTATCACCGCGGGCTCGACGGCATCGTCCCGCTCGTGACCGAAGGGTGCGCGCTCTTCGACGTGCTCGTCGTCACGGGGCCCGAGGCGGGGCACGTGTGGCACGACGCGCGGACCGACCTCGGCGGCGTCGTCCCGTGGGCCGAGGGCAAGGACGCCGCGAAGGCGCACGCCCGCACGTGGTCGCGCGACATGCTCGTGACGAGCGGCAAGCGCGCGAAGGCGGACGTGACGCCGACGCCGCGCGCGCGCCTCTCGTTCCTCGAGTGGTACGAGCGCTGGCTGATGCTCGCCGCCGCGTCGGTCTCCAAGAAGCGCTGACGAACCGGCGCCGACCGCGATCGCCCGGCGTCGACCCCGGTCACGCGCGCGTCGCGCGCACGTCGGCGATCCACGCGTCGATGAGCTGACGGGCGATGCTCAGGCGCGGCGGGATCACGGGCAGCGCGTCGACGTCGAACCACTTCGCGTCCGAGAGCTCTTTCGGGTCGACGACGATCTCGCCCGACTCCCACGCGGCGGTGAAGCCGATCATGAGCGAGTTCGGGAACGGCCACGGCTGGCTGCCGAAGTAGCGGACGTCGCGCACGCGGACGCCGGTCTCCTCGTGGACCTCGCGCGCGAGCGTCTGTTCGAGCGACTCGCCGATGTCGGCGAAGCCCGCGAGCGTGCTGTAGAACGCGCCCGGGAACTTCGCGTTCGAGGCGAGCAGCGCGAGATCGCCCTTGCGCACGAGCGTGATGATCGCGGGCGAGATGCGCGGGTAGAGGTGGAGGCCGCACGCGGGGCACGCCATGCACCGCTCGTCGGCGACGCGCGCCGTGCGCGCGCCGCAGCGGCCGCAGAAGCGGCTCGTCGTGAGCCAGTCGGCGGCGTGGAGCGCGCGCACGATGACGCCGAACAGCCCGCCGTCGACGAGGGCGGCGAGCGCGCGGAGGCCGAGCGGCTCGAAGGGCCCGGCGACGTCGCCCGCGAGCGGCACGGCGAGGGCGTCGGCGTCGTCGAGCGAGCCGAGCCGGTCGGCGTCGTCGACGCGCGCGCCCATCGCGAGCGCCTCGGCCTCGGTCGGGAACAAGACGCGCTCGCCCTCGCGCCGCACGACGACGCCCTTCGCGTGCACGACGAACCAGCTGCGCCGGTCGTGGAGGAGCGCGGACGAGGTGCCGGGGACGAAGCGCATCACCGCCCGGGTAGCGGCCGGGATCGACCGCGTCAACTCGGGCGGGTCAATACGCGCCGGTCTGCGAGGCCGAAACGACGTCCTTGTTCGCGCGGTAGGCCCGGTAGTAGCCGACGACCTTCGTCACGTACATCTGCGTCTCTTCGTACGGCGGGATGCCGGCGAAGCGCACGACCGCGTTCTCGCCCGCGTTGTAGCCGGCGATCGTGAGCTCGAGGTCGCCGTTGAACATGTTCGCGAGGACGCGCAGGTAGCGCGTGCCGCCGAAGATCGCCTCGCGGGGGTCGAACGGGTCTCGCACCTGCATGCGCATGGCCGTCTCCGGCATGAGCTGCATGAGGCCCTGCGCGCCCGCGTGCGAGACGGCGCGCGCGTCGTAGTCGCTCTCGACCTTCATGACCGCGCGGATGAGCTCGGGCGGGATTTGATAGAGGATCGCTGCCTGGCGGATCCACTCGTCGTAGCGCGTGAAGCGGTCGACCGACGTGTCGCTCGGCGCGAACGGCGTGACGCCGGGCGGGAGCTTCGCCTTGCGGGAGCTCGACTTCGCGACGAGGCGCGCGCGCGGATCGTTGGATTTGTTGGTGTAGTGGACGACGCCTTCGTCGTCGGTGAAAGAGAAGATGTCGGCCGAAGCGACGCCGGGCGCGACGATCACCAGCGCGAGGCCGACGGCGACGGCGGCGGTGCGCGCGCGTCGGCCCGTCCCTCGCTGGTCGCGGACGCGGCGGTTCACAGCTCGATCCTACGTTTGCGCACCGGCGGGTGGCAACTCGCGGGCCGCCGCGGTCGTTCCCGGGTCGGCCGCAACCGCGACCGCGGGCATTTCCCGCGCGGCGACCGCGGGGCGTTCCCCCCCGGGGTTTGGCCGCGAACGCGGCGGCATCCGGACTTGTCGCGATCGCGGGTCCCGGGTCTGACAACTCGGCCGCGGGCGTTCCCGGTTTTGGTCGCAACTCGGCCGCGGGCCTCGGCCGCCGGCCTTCCCGGGTTGGCCCCGGCGCCTTCCCGGGTTGGCCCCGGGCCTTCCCGGGTTGGACCCCGGACCCAGGTCGGTGATGCCTGCGGAGGCCTGCGAAAGGGTCCAGCCCGAGGTGCGCGCGATCACGGCGTATCAGTCGGCCCGGGCGCCGGAGCCGAGGACGACGGCGCGTGCTTCGGCGAGCGGGGCGGCGGGTGGTTCGTCGCGGACGGCAGCGGGGCCATCCTCGGAGGCGCGCTCGACCGCGGGCTCGCTACGGGTGTGACGCTCGGCAACGCGGGCGCCTTCGGCGACGGCGCAGCGACGGGCTCGGGCGCGGCCGTAGGCGGGGGCGCCGCGCTCGGCGGACGCGGCGGCGCGGCTGACGCCGCTGAGGACGAAGCCGTCGCCGCACTCGACGGGCTGGGTCCCCGGAGCGCGAGCGTGACGAGCGCCCCCGCGGCGGCGGCCGCCGCGACCGAGCCAACCGCGATCCACGGCGTGCGCCCTGCCCTTGGCTTTCCGCGCGTCGACGCGACGCCCTCGAGGCTCCTTGGCGTGTGCAGGAGGACGGGCGTGAAGCCAGCGGCGACGTCGATCGCGCGCGCCGTCTCCGCGCTCGAGAGCACGCCATGTCGCGCGACGGATTGCGCGCGATCGATCGACACGCGCGCGCGGGGCGGCGCGAACGGCGCGAGCGCCTCCGCGAACGCGCCGACGTCGGGGAAGCGCGCCGCCGGGTCCTTCTCGAGGCACCGTACGAGCACGGCCTCGAGGCCTGCCGGCGGATTTGCCACGTGTCGCGACAGCGGCGCAGGCGGGTCGACGAGGATCATCGCGCACACCGAGGGCACGCCCGGCCCCTCGAAGGGCGGGTGGCCGCTGATGAGCTCGTACAGGATCGCGCCGAGCGCCCACACGTCCGTGCGCGCGTCGACCTCCTTGGATCCTCGCAGCTGCTCGGGCGACATGTACTGCGGCGTGCCGAAGACGTCGCCCGTGCTCGTGATCGCCTGGGCGCCTTGCTCGCGCAGGACCTTGGCGATGCCGAAGTCGATCACCTTGACGAGGGGCGAGCCGTCGGCGCGCGCGCACAGGAACAGGTTCGCGGGCTTGAGGTCGCGGTGCACGACGCCGAGCGCGTGCGCCTCCGCGAGCGCTTCGCACGCCTGCAGCACGTACTCGACCGCGGTGTCGACGGGCAGCGGGCCGCGCGCGCGCAGCGACTCGGCGAGGTCGACGCCGTCGAGGTACTCCATCGCGAGGAAGGGCGCGCCGTCTGCGAGCGTGCCCATGTCGACGATGCGGACGACGTGCTCGCTGCTGATCTTCACGACGACGCGCGCCTCGCGGAGGAACCTCGCGACCGCCTCGGGCCGGCGGATCGCCTCGTCGTGCAGGAACTTCAGCGCGACCCGGTGACCCAGCGAGACGTGGCGCGCGGCGACGATGAACCCCATCCCGCCGGCGCCGAGCACGCGCTCGACCTCGTAGCGCTCGGCGAGCACGGTCCCCGCCTTCGGCGGCGCGGGAACGGACGAGGCGGAGGCGAGCGGCGTCGACATCGCGTCACTGGCAGCAGCGAAAGCCGATGTTGCCGTAAGCATCGAGGGGCTCGACTCGAGCGGTGAGCCCGCAGCCGACGCTCACGTCGCCGTCGGAGCCGCGCGCGTCGAGGAACTGCGTGTCGCCGAGCTCCATGACTGCGCCCACGAGGTCGTAGACCTTGCCGTAGTCGCCGCCGCCGCGGTGACAATGCGCCAGTGGGACGTCGAAGTCTTCGACGCTGCGGCACTGAGGGTCCGCGTCCCCGGGATCGGTCACCGAGCCGCCGGTGCACGCGTTGAACCACTCGTCGACGGTGGGATCGCCGCGCTCCGCCTCCGCGAGCGTGCCGCCGCCCATCTTTCCGCAGAGGTGCGCGTGCCGCCACTCGCAGAACGCGTACGCGTCGCACCAGTCGACGAAGGAGGCGGCCATCCGCGGATCGAGCGGCTGCGTTTCGGGCCGAAACGTCGCGTTCTCCGAGCAGCGGTTGGGCTGCTTGTGTGTCTTCTTCTGCGCGTCGAGGTCAGCGTCGACGAACCCGAGATAGGCCTCGACCGTAACCTCGGTCTCGTCGATCGAGAAGCCGGGGAGCGCGACGACGACGGTGTCCGGGCAGTCGCCGCAGTCGGGGTCGCCGCACTGGCACGTGACGCTCTCGAGTTCCGTCGACGGACCGAGGACCCGGCCGTCGTCGTAGCCGGCGATGTACTCGCAGCCGAGGCTCGCCGCGGCGACCAGCAAAAGGGCGGCGAGCCTCACCACGCGCCACCAACCCCCGCGAAGGCGTGGCCGGGGGCAACGCCAACCACGGGGCGCGCCGAGCCGATCTTCGGCGCGCTCCTGGCGCCCCCGGTCACGACGAGGAGCACGCCGACCGCGACCGCGGCCGCGCCGATGCCGACGGTGAGATCGGACGCGAGCGCCTCGCTCTTGCCGGTGGAATAGGCGTCCCAGCCGGCCTGGTCGCAGACGTCGTTCGGACAGTTCGGGTCGCTCGCGTGGTGCTTCGCGATCGCTTCGGCGCCGAGCACAGCGCCCGTGATCATCGACGCCGCGCCGAGGCCCCCGACGATGAAGCCGACGGGCCGCCGCCAAGAACCGCGCCGCCCCGAGTCGGCCGGCTCAACCTGGGAGGGACTCGAGCCGGCCACGGGAACAACCCGGGAGGGGTTCGCCCCGGGGAAGGGCATGCTCTCCACGACCGTTCCAGACGGACGAAGCGCTGGAATATCCACCGAGCG
>DASYCF010000766.1:0-2159 GCA_036500365.1 Byssovorax sp. | reverse complement strand
CCGCGCCGACGACCGCGAGCGAGTAGCTGCCCTGCACCGAGACCAGCGCCTTCTCCGGCACCGCGAGCACGTTCTGCCCTTCGTTTCCGCGGCGAATGCGCACCTTGCCGAACTGGCCGGGGCGAAGGAGGCCGTCCGCGTTCGGGACGAGCGCCTGCATTTGGATCGTGCCCGTCGACGCGTCGATCTGGCGGTTGATCGAGACGATCACCCCGCGGTGCGGGAACGTGCTGTCGTCGGAGAGGACGAGCTCGACCCCGGGATCGCCGCCGTCCGCGGGCTGGCCCTGATCGAGCTTCGCGAACTGCGCCTTGGCCCACGCGAGATCGCGCGCCTCCATGTGCTTGAAGCGCTCGGGGTAGCGGACGTAGTCGATCTCGCTCAGCGGGAAGTTCACGCGAATCGGATCGGTCTGCGAGACCGTCGCGAGGAGCGTCGGCCCGTCCTGCCCGACCAAGTTCCCGACGCGCACCTGCGCGACGCCCGCGACGCCGGTGATCGGCGAGCGGATCTGCGTGTACGAGAGGTTCAAGCTCGCCTGATCGAGCGCGGCCTGCGCGGCTTGCACCTGCCCGTTCGCGTCGTCGAGCGCGGCCTTCGCGTTGTCGAGATCTTGCTGCGAGAGGTTCCCGGTCTTGAAGAGGCCCTGATCGCGATCGAGCTCGATCTTGCTCCGCGACTGCGCGACCTTCGCGCGCGTGAGGTTGGCGTTCGCCGCCGCTTGCGCGACGGTGTACTCCGACGCGTCGATCGTGAAGAGCAGCGCGCCCTCCTTCACCGTCGCGCCGTCCTTGTAGCTCTGCCCGCGGAGGTAGCCGCGCACGCGCGCGCGAATGTCCGCGTTCACGTAGCCGTCCAGCGTGGCCACCGCCTCGATGAAGAGCGGTAAATCACGCTTCGCGAGCGTCGTCACGGTGACCGACGCGGGTGGAGGCGGAGGCGGCGGGCCCTTCTTCGCCTCGCCGCACGCCAGCGCGCCGAGCGCGAGCGCCGCGCCGAGGAGACCGATGCCGAGGAGTCGTCGTTCGCGTTTCATCAGTACGTGCACTCCGCGTTTTCGAGCACCGCGTCCGCGCGCGCCTCGGCGAGCTGGAACTCCACGATGGCCAGGTTGATCTCGGCGAGGCGAAGCGCCTGCGCGGAGGTGACGAGGTCGAGGCTCGTGCCGCGGCCGCGCGCGTAGGCTTCGCGCGTCCGCATGTCGACGCGCTCGGAGAGGTCGCGCTGGCTCTTGGCGACGTCGCGATCGGCGCGCGAGACGTCGACCCCACGCCGCGCGCGCGCGGCCGCGACGATCGCCGTGAGGCGCGTGGCGTCGAGCTGCGCGGCCGCTTGTGCTTCGGCCGCGCGCGCGTCGCGGAGCTGACCGTAGCGATACCCGCCGTCGTAAAACGGCACCGTGAGCACCGCTTGCACCGAGAGCGTTCCGTTCGGCGCCAAGATCGGCGCGCTCGTGTACGCGCCCTGCGACTGGAGCCCGACGGTCGGCGCGGTCGACAGCTCGGCGCTCGTCACCGCGCGCTTCGCGAGCTCCACGCGCGCGCGCGCGGCGGCGACGTCGGGCCGATGCTCGATCGAGTCGTTCAAGCGGCACGTCCCCGCCACCGCGCGCTCGAAGGCCTCGAGGTCGAGCGTCGTCGACACCGCGATCGGCTCGGGCGATCCCAGCGCCACGCCGAGCGACTCGCGCGCGCGCCGAAGCGACTCGTCGCCGCCGATGATCAGCCGCCGCGCCGCCGCGACGTCCTCTTGCGCGCGATCGACGTCGAGCGGCGTGCCTTGCCCGAACTGGAGGCGCGCCTCGGTGAGATGAAGGCGCTCGAGCGCCGACCGCAAGCCGACGCGATTGAGCTCGGCCACGCGCGCCGACGACAACGTCGCCAAGATCGCGGAGACGACGCTCGTCGCGATTTGCCTCCGCCGATCGTCGAACGACGTCTTGGTCACGTCGACGTTCTGCTTCGCGGTCTCGTAGTCGTAGTGGGCCTTGGCGCTGAGCGGCGTCCACGTGAGGGTCGCGCCGACCGTCCCCACGTTCGGCGGCGGCGTGACCAACGTCGCGCCGTTGAACGGCACATCGACCTGGAAAAAATTATGCGTGTAGCTCGCCTGCCCGTTCACCATCGGGAGCAGCGACGCGAGCGCGATCCGCGTCTGCG
>DASYCF010000765.1:0-2165 GCA_036500365.1 Byssovorax sp. | reverse complement strand
GCGGCCTCTTCTGGCTCGACGTCGACACCCCCGAGGCCGCGGATCGCGCGGAGTCGCTGCTGCAAGGTCCCGTCTCTCAGCCAGCGTCGCCCTCGTACTTTTCGGTCGCGACCGCCCAGAACGAGCCGTAAGGCCGCTTCGCCTGGTGGCCGAGGAAGTCGGTCACGCGCTGGAGCGTCGTCGCCGTTCGCTGGCCCTTCTGCTGGAGGGGGTGGCGCTTGCCCTGATCGAGGTAGGCGCGGATGAACACGCTGCGATCGTCGGTCGGCATCGCCGACACGTTGCGCACCCACTTCGGCCAGACCTTCGGCTCGAAGAGGTACTGCTCGACGTTCGACACGTAGAAGGCGCTGACGGTGAGGCCCTGCGCCTTCAGGTACGCGGCCACGCCCGGCATCGCGCGGTCGCCCGCGAAGTCGCCGACGAGCGGCACGATGCGGCCCTCCTTCTCCATCGCCTGGACGGCGCGAAACGCGGCCTCGCTCGCGAGGAAGCCGCCTTCCTTGCCGTCGGGGTCCTTCTCGCGGAGCAGGTCGCCAAGCGTCGGGTACGCGCGCCCGTTGGCCTCCTTCAGCGAGAAGCGCGTGTCGAGCTGGCCGTCGAAGAACGCGCGGTGCGCGACGTCGAGCCCGTGTCGATCGGCCGCGCTGAGGTGGAGGCCCGCGCCCTCGCTCGTCGGCGCCGCGTCGCGCTCGAGCCGCGCGAGGAGCGACGCGTGCGTGGCGGCGAACGACCCGGCGTCCGGCGTCTGGGCCGTCGCGTGCGCGAGCACGGCGTCGAGCGACCCGCCCGCGCCCGGGTCACCCGGTGCGGCGTACGGTCGCCCGAGCAGGAGAGCGACGAAGTGCGCGCGGCTCGTCGCCTCCTCGAACGCGGCCTTGTAGAGCAGGTGCAGCACGAGGTTCTGCCGGCGGATGTCGACGACGAACGCGACCTTCGGCCTCGTCAGCGCGATGTAGGTGAAGTTCTGCTCGGGCCCGACGCCGATGTACGCGCCGCCGGGGCGCGCATCTTTCGCGAGCTGCGGCGCCACCTGCAGGTAGCTCGTCTCGTTCGAGATCACGTTGTCGGAGAAGAACTCGCCGTCGGGCTCGGACAGCTTGTCGACGAGCTCGGCGAACGGCGTGGCTCGCGACGCGACCGCGCCCTCGCTCGGCGTCGTGGTCGTCGGCGGCGAGGCGGCGTCGGCGCGCGAGATCGGGGCGCCGCTCGTCTGCGACGGCGACGGGCCGGCCCCGCTCCCGCACGCGCAGAGGGGAGCCGAGATGGCCAGGAGAGCGCCGAAAAATCGCGTCGAGTGCGTCATGTCGTGAGGCGAACGCCGGCGCCGAGCGACCGATTCCGCGCGTGCTAGGCTCGGGCCGTGTCGCCGCGGCTTCGACGCCTCGCATCGTCCGCGCTCGCGCTCGCGCTGTCGAGCGTGTCGCTCGGCGCGTCGGCGTTCGTCTGGCCGAACGTCCCCGAGCAGATCGATCGCGCGCTCACGTCGGGCGACGTCGCCGATCGCCGCGTCGCCGCGCAGCGCATCGCCGAGCTCCCGCCCGAGATCGGCGTGCCGCTCGCCGCGCGCGCGATGGCCGATCCCGACGTCGAGGTGCGCCTGCGCGCCGCGAGCGCGACGGTCGAATTTCGCACGCCCCGCGCGGGCGACGTCGTGATCCCGTGGCTCGCCGAGGGTGATGCGCGCCTCCGCCTCGCCGCGTGCGAGGTCATCCGCGCCTCGCCGACCGAGCGCAGCGTCGTCGCGCTCGGCCGCGTCCTCGGAGATCCGGACGCGCACGTGCGCCTGTCCGCTGCGGCGGCGATCGGCGCAGGTGGCCTCGCGGATGGCGTCTCGCCGCTGCTCGGTCACCTCGACGACGGCTCGCCCGAGGTCCGCGTCGAGGTCGCCCGCGCGCTCGGCCGCATCGGCGATCCGCGCGCCGTCGTCCCGCTGGTCGGCAAGGTGCAAGACGCGGTGCCCGAGGTGCGCAAGGCGGTCGCGCGGGCGCTCGGCGAGCTCGGCGACCCGCGATCGGCGAGCGCGCTGATGCTCACGTTGCAAGACGCGTCCGGCGAGGTGCGCGTCGAGGCCGTCACGGCGCTCGGCCGCATGCGCGCGAAGGACGCCACGCTCGCGATCGCGTCGCTGCTCGACCGCGCCGACGGCGAGACGGCGCAGCCTG
>DASYCF010000764.1:0-2034 GCA_036500365.1 Byssovorax sp. | reverse complement strand
AGCGGCAGCCCGAGCACGAGCAGCGGGATCTGGAGCACGAGCGCGTGGCCCAGACTCAGCGCGCCGAGCCCCCAGAGCAGCGCGAGCCCGCCAAACGCGACGAGCGCGGCCGCCGCGCCGAGCCCGGTCACGATCGCGACGCCGCGGTAGGTCGCCCGCGTCTTGCGCGCCTCGTCCGCCCGCTTGAGCGCGCTGGCCTCTCGGCCGCTCGACGCGACGCCGCGGACGGCGGGCACGCGCGGGCCGCCGCAGACGTCGCACGCGAACCGGAGCTCGGCGTTCGGCGAGACGCCCGCGATCGCCCGGCAGTGCGGGCAGGGCGGGACATCGCCCAGCGCGGCGGTGCAGTTGCGACACCGCGTCGCGTCGACGGGCGACTCGAAGCCGCACGCGCGACATCGCTGCGTGGCGGGCGCGGTAGCCGTCACGAGCGCACCGCCTCCGGCCGCGCCGACGACGCGGCGCTGCGCACGGCCGCGTCGAACAGGAGCCGTCCGTCGGTGCAGCCGACGAGCGCCTCGCTGGCGCGCTCGGGGTGCGGCATGAGGCCGAGCACGTTCTTCGCCGGCCCGCCGTACACGCCCGCGATGCCCCGCGCGGAGCCGTTCGGGTTGTGCGCCTCGTCGACCGCGCCGTCCGCGTCGGCGTAGCGGAGCGCGACGAGCCCCCGCGCGTCGAGGTCGTCGAGGGTCGCGGTCGACGCCTGAAAGCGGCCCTCCGCGTGCGCGATCGGCAGGCGCAGCGCGCGCGGCAGCCCGCGCGTGAAGGGCCCGTCGGCGGCGGGCGCCACGAACACGTCGCGGCACTCGAAGCGCAGGTGCGCGTTGCGCGTCAGCGCGCCCGCGAGCAGGCCAGCCTCGGTCAGGATCTGAAAGCCGTTGCAGATGCCGAGCACGAGGCCGCCGCGCGCGGCGTGCCGGCGGATCGCCGCGAGGATCGGGCTCGCGCGCGCGATGGCGCCGCAGCGCAGGTAGTCGCCGTACGAGAAGCCGCCGGGGATGGCGACGAGATCGGTCGCGCCGGGGAGCTCCGCGTCCTTGTGCCAGGCGAGCTCGGTGTGCACCTGCACGACGTCGCGCAGCGTGTGGACGAGCTCGCTGTCCGCGTTCGACCCCGGGAACACCACGACCGCTGCGCGCACGACGGCCTCGTAGCGCCGTTGCGGCGCGCCGGCCAGCGCGGCGCTTCCGCGGTCCCGGCGCGCGTGCCATAGTCGCGCCATGCCGGCGTCTTCCGGGTCGGGCGCGTTCGAGCCGCACGTCTCGCGCCGCCTCGATCTCAAGCGTCCACCGCGGCTCGGCGCGCCCGTCGGCTTCGCCACGCGCCTCCGCTCGACGCCGTGGCTCGACTCGCTCGCGCTGCGCATCGCCGGCGCCTACGCCCTGCTCGCGACGGTCGCCGCCGCGCTCTCGTTCGCGCTGCGCGACGGCCCGCCCTGGTCTCACCCGGCGCCGTGGATCTCGCTGCCCGCGTTCACCGCGTCGAGCATCAGCGCGACGCTCGGCATCGGCACGGCAGGCGTCGTCGTCGTCGGCACGCGCGTGGCCGTCGCGCGGTTCGCGTGGGCGCGCCGCCTGCACGACGAGCTTCAACCCTTCGCGCGCGGCCTCACCTCGCGCGACGTAATCGTCGTCGCCGTGCTGTCGAGCCTCGGCGAAGAGCTCCTGTTCCGCGGCCTCCTCACCCCGACGGTCGGCGTCGTCGCGTCGGCCGTCATCTTCGGCCTCGTCCACCAGACCCGCGGCGCGAGCCGTTGGGTCTGGTCGCTGTGGGCGTGCGGCGTCGGCGTCGTCCTCGCCTCGATCTTCGCCCTGACCGGCTCCCTGCTCGGTCCCCTGCTCGCACACGGCATCATCAACGGCGTGAACCTCACGTTCCTCCGCGACGCCGACCGCTGAGGCGCCTTCGCCTCAGATCGTCGTTCCGAGTTCCGCTCTCGGAGAGGGCACCGCGCGCTCTAGCGCGCCGCCTTCAGCGTTTCTTGTCGTCGGGGCGAGGCCGCGGCGGCAGCGGACGAGGCGGCGGGGGTGGGCC
>DASYCF010000763.1:0-3663 GCA_036500365.1 Byssovorax sp. | reverse complement strand
CGCTTCCGCCTCTGCTACGAGAACGGCCTCCGCGCCAACCCGAACCTCCAGGGCCGCGTCGCGGTGCGGTTCGTCATCGGCCGCGACGGCGGGATCTCGCAGGTCGCGAGCGGGGGCTCCGACATCGCCGACTCCGCCGTCACCTCGTGCGTGACGCGCGCCTTCTACGGCCTCTCGTTCCCGGCGCCCGAGAGCGGCATCGTGACGGTCACGTACCCGATCGTGTTCAGCCCCGGCGGCTGATCCGCACCAGCGCCGCTACTCACGCAAACGACGCCGCGGCCCGGAACACCGGGGACCGCGGCGTCGTTCGTCGTTCGAAGTGCGCGCGATCGCAGAGGGAGCCGACGAGCGGTGGTAGCCTCCCCGCGTGGTGCGGCACCCGTGACGAGCACGAGGCCCGAGGTGCGCGCGTCGTCGCCCACACGACCGCGCCGCTTCGTCTCCCTCGGCACGCAGCTCGCCGCGGGGATGGCCGCCGTCATCTTGCTCGTCAGCGTCGGCATCTTCTTCGAGGTGTCGCGGCGCGAGCAGGCGAGCATGCTGCGCGCGAAGACGGCCGAGGCGTCGGCGGTCGCGGATCTGTTCGCCGCCTCGGTGTCGGCCGGGCTCGATTTCGGCGACGCCGACGCCGTGCGCGCCGAGCTCAAGAACCTCGAGTCGAGCCGCGACCTCGTCTACGCCGCCGCGTGGTCGACGTCCGCCGACGAGCCCGTCGCGGAGCTCCGCCGCGCCGGCGCCGAGCGCCCGCCGCGCCCCGCGTCGCTCGAGGGCACGCTGGTCGAGACGCACGCCAGCGTCGAGGTCACGCGGCCAGTGCGCAACCCCCGCAAGAACCTGGTCGGCGCGACGCTGCTGCGCTTCTCGCTCGCGTCGGAGAACCTCGCGTTCGGTGACACGCAGCGCACGCTGTTCTGGATGTGCGTCGGCATGGCGACGGGAACGGTCGCGCTCCTCGTGCTCCTCGCGCGGCGCCAGATCGTGACGCCGATCGGCGGCCTCTTGCGCGCGGCGCGGAAGGTCCAGCGCGGCGACGCCGACGCCGAGGTCGCCGTGCGCGGCAACGACGAGATCGCGCGCCTCGGCCGCGCGTTCAACGACATGAGCGCCGCGATCCGCGACCGCGAGGGGCGCCTCGCCGCCGCGAACAAGAGCCTGAGCCAGCTCTTCGACAGCATGCGCCAGGCGATCGTCGTCTTCGGCGCCGACGGTCGCGCCGTCGCGACCGCCTCGCGGAGCGCCGTGCGGCTCTTCGAGCAGGGCGACGACGCTCGGTCGATCGAGGCGACCGCGCCGCCGCGGGTCGCGATCGACGGCGCGTCGGTGGTCGATCTCCTGTACGGCGCGCGCGACACGTTCGACGCGGAGCGCGAGGCGTTCGCGCAGTGGGTCGAGCTCGCGTTCGCGGCGCCGAGCGCGTCGTGGGCCGACGTCGCGGAGCTCGCCCCGCGCGAGGTCACGCTGCGCGCCGTCGGCGGCGAGCGCGCGCTCGAGCTCGAGTTCCGGCCGATCTTCGGAGACGACGACGTCGAGGGCGCGCCGTCGAGGGTGATGCTCCTCGCCACCGACGTGACGGCGAGCCGCGAGCTCGAGCGCGAGGTGCGGACGAAGGGCGCCGCGCACGAGCGCGAGATGGCGGCGGCGCGCCAGCTGCTCGTCGGCCGCGGCGACGCGTTCGTCAGCTTCCTCACGCAGGCGCGAGAGCGCTTCGAGCGGTGCGTACAGCTCGTCGCCGTCACCGGTGGCTCGCCGACGGGCGCCGCGCTCGACGAGCTGCTCCAGCACGCCCACACCGTGAAGGGTGAGGCGCGCGCGTTCGATCTCGAGGAGCTCGCGAGCGCGGTTCGTTCGTTCGAGCAGCAGCTGCAGTCGGCGCACGGCGGGCCGAAGCCCGAGGCCGACGTGATCGCGCGCGGGCTCGAGGCGGCGACGGACGCGCTCGAGCGCGCGGCCGCGCTCTTCGTGCGCGTGTCTCCGCTCGGCGCCGCCGCCCTCGATCGCGTGCCCGTCCGCCGCAGCGACGTCGCCCGCCTCGTCGAGCTCACCGCCGGTCGCGGCGACGAGATCGCGGCGGTCGTCGAGCGGCTCGGCGAGCGCCCATTCGGCGAGTGCGCGACCATCCTCGCCGAGAAGGTGCCGACGTGGGCGGCCGAGCTCGGCAAGCGCGCGGGCCTCGTCCTCGAAGGGCGCGACGTGCCCGTGCCGGCGCCGCTCGCGCGCGTGTTGACGGGCGTCCTCACGCACCTCGTTCGAAACGCCGTCGCGCACGGCGTCGAGCCGCCGGCCGAGCGCGAGGCGAAGGGCAAACCCGCGGCCGGTCTCGTCCGCGTCGCGTGCACGGCCGCGGCGGGCGGCCCGGTGATCGTCATCGAGGACGACGGCCCCGGCTTCGACGCGGCGGCGATCACCGCGCGCGCGCGCGAGCAGGGCGAGGCCGACGCCACGGCGCCCGCCGAAGAGCTCATCTTCGCGCCCCGGATCTCGACGCGGCCCGAGGCGACCGACGCGGCGGGCCTGGGCGTCGGCCTCGCGGCGGTTCGCGCCGATCTCCGCGCGGCCGGCTACGCGATCCGCGCGTCGCGGCGCGAGGGCGCGGGCGCGCGTTTCGTGATAAGTATCGAGAAGCCGGGCTGAATCCGCGGAGTGGGGTCGCCCGCGGCGCCTGGTTCGAGACACATGTCAGAAGGTCGAATCCTCGTCATCGACGACAGCTGGGTCGTCCTGGACGCCGTGCGCACACCGCTCGCCGCGCTCGGCTTCGAGGTGAGGGTGACCAGCGAGTACGCGGTCGCGGAGCGTCAAATTCGCCAGACCGACCTCTGCATCATCGACTTCCACATGCCCGGCCTCGACGGCAAGGCGATGACGAAGTCGCTGCGCGCCGCGCTCGGCGCGGAGGGGAGCGCGTGCGCGTTCTACCTCTACACGTCGGACCCCGACGTCGCGCGGCAGCACGCCGAGCTCGGCTTCGACGGGAGCATCCTGAAGAAGGGCGACGCGGCCGCGCTCGTGAGCCAGGTGAGCGCCGTCTTCCGGACGATCAAGATGAAGAAGCTCGCCCGCGAGATGCGCAAGGCGCGCGGCGAGCACTGAGCGCGGTCAGCTCCGCCGCTTCGACGGGCGCGTCGCGCGCACGCTGCTCGGCGACGGCGCCGGGATGATCTCGATGGGCGGCGGGATCGTCGGCCGCGTCGACGACAGGAGCACGGGCTCTGCCTTCGGCGTGAGGTCGAGCGGGCTCGTCGTCGGGCGCGCCGACGTGAAGATCCCGCGCGCGATGGGCACGTCGTTCGCGCCGATGGTCGCGCCCGAGCAAGCCAGCGCCGCCCGCTCGACCGCGGCGCGGAGCTCGTGCACGTTGCCCGGCCAGCGGTGCGCGCCGAGCTTCGCGAGCGCGTCGTCGTCGAACGAGAGCGGCGTCCGGCCCGCGCGCTGAGACGCCGCGCGCGCGAACCACGCGGCGAGCAGCGCCACGTCCATCGGCCGCTCCCGGAGCGGAGGCAGCGCGATCGTGAGCCCGGCGAGCCGCGCGTGGAGGTCCGACCGCAGGAGGCCCGCGGCGGCGAGCGCCTCCGGATCTCGGCGCGACGTGGCGAGGAACCTCACGTCGAACGGGGGCGCGCTGACGGACCGCGCCAGCGGATCCGTCGTCACGGGGCCGTG
>DASYCF010000762.1:0-8251 GCA_036500365.1 Byssovorax sp. | reverse complement strand
CGCGATCGAACCGATCGCGGCGCGCACGATCGATTCGATCGCTCGGCTGCCTCGCGGCGCTCGCTATGCGCCCCTCAGCGCCACGACGTGGGCGGCGCCGCCCGTCGCGGAGGCGAGCTCGGGTCGCCCCGTGACGATCAGCTGGTTCTCGGGTCCGAGCGCCCGGAGCCCCCGGACGAGGTGATCGAGGTCGTCCGCGTGGAGATCGGGTCGGTCGATGAACACGAGCGAGTGCCCGAGCCCGATCGCGGCCGCCGTCGCCGCGAACACCACCGCGTCGGCCTCGCCGTGAGAGAGCTCGCTCGCCGCGACGGGAGCGCCGCTCCGGCTCGAGAAGCAGCGCGGCACCGCCTCGCCCGACGTGTCGGGCACGTAGCGGCACGTCGCCGAGAGGCCGCCGAGGATCTCGATGAACCGCTCGCGCCGCACGGCGTCGTGATCGAGCGTGCGCAGGAACGGGAGGATGAACCCGTATTTGCGCGCGTCCTTGCTGGGCCGCAGCACGCGCTGCTCTCCCGTGCCGAGGCCGGGGAACGGCGGGAACATGGGCACCTTGCGCTCTGCGGGGAAGTACTCGACCTTGCCGATGTTCGGGTTGTGCGTGTAACGGCCGAGCACCGCGCGGAGGCCCTCTTCGACCTCGCACGTGACCTGATCCGGGCGGAAGATCACCTCGGCCTCCAGCACCTGCGACGGCGTGCCCGCGAAGTCGCGCTCGCCGTCGTCGAGGTGGAACGCGATGAGGATCTTCGCCGCGTTGCCCGCGGTGATCCACGGCGCGCCCACGATCGCGGGACCATAGGGTCGAACGGCCTCCTTCGCGGCCACGAGGGCCTCGATCAGGCGCGTCTTGCCGGACCCGCTCGGGCCCGTGACGACCACCAGCCCGCGCGGCGCGCCGGTGCGCGCGTCGGCGAGGTCGAGCGTGAGGTCCGGGACGCCCCGGACCCCGAGGAACGTGGCTCGCTGGATCTTCATCCGGCCCCCTTAGCTCGGCTTCTTGGACGCGCCCAGCGCGGCCGCGGTCGTCATCGCTTCGCCAGGGTTCAAGAGGATCTGCGGCGACTGGAACACGATGCAGCCGGCGTCCATGTAGATGACCGAGTTGCCCACGCAGAGCGTGATCGCCTTGTCGGCGGTGAGCTTGTGCTCCTGCGCCTGCGACGACGCCGTGCCGCTCGTGTTCTGGACGCGGTCCTGGCTCGCGAACGACGCGAACATGCCCATCACCTGCTGCGTGAAGTCGGCGCCCGTCATCGAGCTGTTCGAGCCCTGGACGGTGTGGTCCTGGTTGCCGCCGACGCTCTTCGTGTCGTGCTTCTGGATGCTCGCGCTGCGGTTGTGGCCGACGCTCGACATCTCGTCGTTGTTCACCTGCTTCGTCAGGTTCTTCTGGGCGCGCATCTGGATGAGCTCGTTGCCCGCCTTGTCTTCGAACATGATCTCGTTGTAGCCGCCGTTCGTCGGCGACGAGTTCGTCTTCCACCCGCTGCGCGTCTTGTTCTCGGGCAGCGGATAAGGCGTCTTCTGGAGGTTCGTGTACACGCGCCCCGTGATCACCGGGCGGTCCGGGTCGCCGCCGAGGAAGCTCACGATGACCTCCTGGCCGACGCGAGGCAGGTGCGTGCCGCCGTAGCCCGCGCCGCCGTTCGGCTGGCTCACGTGGATCCAGCACGAGCTCTTCTCGTCGCGCTGGCCCTCGCGGTCCCAGTGGAACTGCACGCGCACGCGCCCGAACTCGTCGGTGTGGATCTCCTCGCCGGGGGTGCCGACGACGGTCGCGTTCTCCACGCCGCTCACGGTGGGCTTCTGCTGGCGGAGCGGCGGGTGATACGGCTGGTCGGCGCCGCGCACCTCGACGTCGTGCACCATCTCCGTGTGGCTCTTGCCGTGGATGCGCGACTCGAGCACGAGGAGGCGCTTCTTGTCGCCGAGCGCGCGGTGCGGGTGGTCGAGGACGCGCATCACCGTGCCCGGGGCGACGTCGACGACGTTGGTCTCGAAGCGCGCGATCTGCGCGTCGCCGCGCGCGGCGTGGAGGCGCCGCTGCGCGAGCCTCGCGCCCTCGATCTCGTCGGTGCGGTGCGCGCCGCGATCGTCGGCGAACGGCGTGTCGCCGCCCATGCTCTCGAAGTTGAACGCGCCCGGCACGAAGTGGTAGCTCTCGAGCCCCTCCTCGACGCCGCCGGACGACGCGGTCGCCGCCAGCGGATAGTCCGCCGGCTTGCGATAGTCGTAGTCGCTGAGCGTGAGCTTGCCCGGCCGCGCGTGACGGCTCAGGCGCACCTTGGTGACGTGCTCCTTGTCGGCGACCTGCGGCTCGTCGCGGTACGAGATCGGGCTCGCGCGCTCGTCGCCGTCCTGCGGCGCGTCGGAGATGACGACCGACGTCTTGCCGTGCTTGTCGACGAAGAAGAACGAGATCCCCGCCTCCTCGAGCATGCGCGTGAGGAAGGCGAAGTCGGTCTCGCCGTACTGCACGCGGTACTTGCGCGTCTTGTACTGGCTCTCGAGCTTCTCTTCGTGATCGACGCCCCACTCGCCGAGGATCTGCTTCGCGATCTCGAGCTCGCTCTTGAGCTGGAAGACACGGTGGTTGCGGCGCTGCGACGCGAGCCAGAGCTTCGGCGCGACGCTGAGGTGGTAGGTCGCGAGGCCCTTGTCGTCGACGCGGACCTGGTGAAACTCCGTGCAGACGCCCCGCCACGTGCGGCTGCCGCTCTCGGCGCCGCGGCCGTGCAGCGTGAAGCTCGCCTCCTTGCCGATGACCTCCTCGAAGTCGATGTCGGGGTTCGACGACATCGCCGTCACGGTCACCGTGAAGAGCGTGTTCATCGCCTGGTGGACCTCGTACTCGCGCACGTCGAGAGAGTCTTTCGCGTCGGTGATGATTTCCACGTTCGAGCTCATGGGACGGACCTCCTGAGGATTCATGTCGATGCGGGATGCGACGTGTACACGGGCGGGGGCGCCGCAGCTCGCGGCGCCGCGGGATCACGGGCCCCAGTCGTCGTGGTGCATGCCGGTGGTCGGGTCCCAGAACCAGTGCTGCGCGTGACCCGAGGCGTCGGCCGCCCAGACGTGCTGCTGACCGTCGATGATCTCTGCCGTGGGGTCTTGAGCAATCGCCGTGCCCCACGTGTCGTGCGAGACGCCGAGGCTCGCGTCCCACCAGAAGTGCTCGAGCGTGCCGCCCGTGCCGCGGACGAACGCCTCCTGGTCGCCGTTGCCGTAGACGACCACGCTCGGCCGGCCGACGACGCCGGAGCCCCAGGTGTCGTGCTGCACGCCGTTCGAGCTCGGGCCCCAGTACCAGTGCTGGAGGCTGCCGGCGGCGTCGACCCCCCACACGTCCTGGAAGTCGCCGACCGCGAGCGCGGCGGGGTCGCCTGCGAGGCCGGAGCCCCACGTGTCGTGCTGGACGCCGCTGCTCGCCGTCCACCAGAAGTGCTCGAGCGTGCCGCCGGTGCCGCGCGCGAACGCGTGCTGCTCGCCGCTGCTCGTCACGAGCACGCTCGGCCGGCCCGCGACGCCGGAGCCCCACGTGTCGGTCTGGACGCCGCTCGAGCTCGGGCCCCAGTACCAGTGCTGGAGGTTCGCGTTCGCGTCGACCGCCCACACGTCTTGGTAGTCGCCGATCAGGATCGCGGCGGGATCGCCGGCGAGGCCGCCGCCGGGCGCCCAGTCGTCGTGGCCGGAGCCGTTGACCGGATCCCAGTACCAGTGAAGCAGCGTGCCGTCGGTGCCGCGGGCGAAGACGTGCTGCGACGTGCCGTCGACGAAGCTCACCGGTTGACCGGCCGCGCCGGTGCCCCACGTGTCGGTCGTGACGGCGTTCGTCGAGGCGTCCCAGAAGTGATGGCGCACGTCGCCCGACGCGTCGCGGTTCACGAAGTGCTGCTGGCTCGGATAGACGAACGCCTGCGATCCCTCGGCCGTCTGCGTCGCGGCCGCCGCAGGGATCCCGACGGGCGAGATGAAGCCGCTGATCGTCATGCCGATGATCGAGGGCGAGCTCCCGACGACGCCGGGGTACGCGGGCTGGTTCTCGATCACGCTCGACGTCGACGAAAAGTGCGCCTCGCTGCCGCTCTGCCCGTTCCAGTCGCCGCTGACGGTCACGATGGAGCTGCCGTTGACCTGGGTCACGATCGCGACGTGATCGGCGTAGCCGCCGCCCTGGTAATCGAACACGACGGCGTCGCCGACGTGCGGCGTGTTCGAGAGCGTCGCGTGGTCTTGACCATAGACGTAGAAGCTGCCCGCGCCCGCCGTCAGGTTGTCGACGTCGGCGCCCGCCTGCTGCCAGACCCATTTCGCGAAGTCCGCGCACCAGTACTCGGGCTGCCCGCCGTTGCCCGTGCAGCTCGACCCGTAGGCGTGGCCGCCGGCCGAGTTCAGGCCGCACGCGGTGTCGCCGAGGTTCGCCGTCGCGATCGACGCGACCGACCCGTTGCTCGTCGTCCCGCCGTTCGGCGGCGGCGGCGCGGTCGCTCCGCACGCGGCGAGGCCTGCGGCGGTCGGGTTCGCGTCGAACGCGCTCGTCGTGTCGAGGTCGGCCGCGGGCACCCAGCCCCAGGCGCCTTCGTCGTCGCCTTGCGTGTAGTACCAGGTCGTGTTGCCGCCCGAGTGGAGCTGCCCCGTGCCCCAGCACTGGAACCAGCTGTTCGTCGTCTCGAGGTGGTCGACGACGGCGCTCGACGTCGTCGGATCCGCGTACATGGCCGAGCCCGCTGTGTCGGTGCAGTAGAGTCGACCGTCGCTGTGCACGCTGCACGCCGACGTCTGCGAGGGCGGGGGCGGGGACGCGCTGCCGCTCGAGCCCCACTGGCCGATGTCGTCCGCGATCGCCTGGTCCTTGTCGATCGAGTCGCCCTCGAGGCCGTTCTCGACCTGGCGGAGCTGCGCGCGCGGGTCCCACTGGTCGTTCGACCACGCGTAGGTCTGCCAGCCCCACGTGATCTTGCCCGCGTCGAACAGGCCCTTGATGACGTCGTATCCGCCGTACGCGCCGGTGCGCTCCCGGCCGATCACGGAGGCGACGCCGTCCATGTAGCTGCCGATCGCGGCCATCTGGCTCGACGACGCGTCGAAGTCGACGCTGAAGTAAATCGGGCGATCGCCGGGCGCGCCGGCGGCCTGCGCCTGGGCCGCGGCATCTTGTGCCTCCTGCGCGCCGGTGTCGAAGCCGTCGAGCGCGTCGTCGCCGCCCGCCTCCCAGTTCGACACGATCGCGAGGCCCGCGCCCTCGAGCGACGTCGCCTCCGACGCGCCGAGGTTCTTGCCCGAGTCGTAGCTGAAGTAGCGCGCGACGAACTGATAGCCCTCCTCCTCGAGGTGGGCCGGCGAGGGCCGCGCGAACGAGTAGTCGCAGCCGAAGGCGCCGGCGAGCGGCGCGACCTGATCACCATCCGACGAGGGCGCGACGTGATCGGCGCTCGCGCAGCCAGCGAGCAGCGGCGTCGTCGCGGCGAGGAGGCGGACGAGGAGCGCGGCGCGGGGGCGCAGCGCGTGGGTGCGGGGGCTCGAGCGGTCCATGCGCCGCGGCAGAGCGAGTCTCGTGCCAGCCGCCAAATCCGCCACTTGGTGCGCGATGGCGCTCGCGGACGCGGCGTCGGGCGCGACCACGATCGGATTGATCCGAGCGCCGCGCTGAACGGCGATCGATCCGATCCGTCGCGGCGTCAGGTCCCGCGGAGGACGCGCGCGAGCGCGAACGCGAGGAACGACTCGGTCGCGGTCTCGGCGTAGTCCTCTTGCGGCCGCACCTCGGCGACGAGGCGCACGCGGAGCTTCGTGAGGCACGGCAGCGCCTCCTCCGCGGCCTCGGGCAGGTAGACGGGGATGAGCGACGTCGCCCCCGCGAGCGAGAGCTCCATGCGCACGCGCCGCGCGCCGAAGAGGTGGCGCTTCCGGAACGCGCGCTGATCGAGCAAGAGGCGCGTGATCGACTGCTGCAGCGGCGGCCCGCCGCTCTTCGACGCGGCCTCGACCACGCTGCGGGCGAGCGCGAGGGCCGCGTCGCGGGGCGGCGGCGGCTCGCTCTTGAGCGCCTCACCGGCGACCATCGCCGCGTCGCGCGTGCGCTTGTCGCCGCCGCCGAGCAGCAGGCCGAGCTGCACCGCCGCCTTGAGCGTCGCGAGCTCGTCGAACGACGGCGCGAGCTCGCCCGTGACGAGGACGAGCGGGTGCGCGTGCGTCGCCGGGTCGGCGAACTGATCCTCGATCGCGTGGCGCAGCGCCTCACCGTCGAGCGGCGAGCCGCTGGTCATCGCCTTGAGCACCTCCCGCCGCTCGCGGACGTCGGGGTCCTTCTCGTCGGTCGCGTCACGCGGCGCGGGCATCTCGGGCACGAACGGCCGCGGCGCCACGGTCGAACGGAGGCGCTTCGCGACCGCAGGATCGAACCACAGGAGGTCGACGAACGTTCGGTCGGCGCTGCGCTGCGGAGGTGCAGGCGTCGCGGCCTCGGCCGCCGGCGCCTCGCTCTTTGCCACCACGACGGGCGCGGGGGGCGCGATCTGCGCCGCCGCGTTCGACGCCGCCGCGACCGCGGAGCCCGCGCCGAAGTCGGGCGCGGCGCTCGGCGTGTGGGTCGAGGCCGCCGGCTGTCCGAACGCGCCCTTCGCAGACCAGCGCCTGCCAGGCTTGCTCGCCGGATCCCACCGGCTCGGCGCGTCGGCGGTGGGCGCGCCCGCGACGTCGGCGACGCGAAGCGGCGTCTTCGCGGCCTCGAGCATCGCGGACGCCGACGCGAGCACGTGCGCGACGGCCGGCGACGCAGCGACGCTCGCGGCGAGGAGCGGCGGCGGTGACACGACGGACGGGCTCGACGGCGGCGGCGCAGGCGGCGGCGCTGAGGTGCTGGCGCGCGCGGCCTCCGTCGGCGCTGGCGCGCTCGAGGTCGCAGGCGCGGACGCCTTGCCGACGAACGGGAGCGCGGCCCCGGCGGGCGGCGAAATCGACGGCGCGCGCGTGGTGCCCACGTCGACGAACGGCAGCGCAGGCGACGGCGCGCCGCCCGGCAGCGGCGCGGTGACGTCGACGCCATCCGCGTCGCGCTCGGTCGGCGTCGCCGGGTCCACCGGCTCACGCCGCGGCTCGATCGTCGTCGCTCCGCTGTCGCGGGCCGGGGTGACGGCGGCTCCGGTGTCGCGGGCCTGGGTGACGGCGGCTCCGGTGTCGCGGGCCTGGGTGACGGCGGCTCCGCTGTCGCGGGCCTGGGTGACGGCGGCTCCGCTGTCGCGGGCCGCGATCCGCACGTCGCGCTGCGCGGCGGCGCTTGCCTGGGCCTCGGGCGACGAGGAGCGGCTGCGCACGAGCGGCGCGATGTCGCCCCAGGCGAGGCGACGACCGAAGGTCGACGACGCGACGATGATGCGCGCGGGCTGCGGATGCTCCGCCGGCAGCTGCCCGCGCCACGTGAGCGTGCAGATCCCGCGGTCGGTGTCGATCCACAGCGTGTCGCAGCGCATCGAGAACTCGTGCGGAGCGCCGCGCTCGACGTCGACGAACGCGCGCGGCTCGACGCCGGGGAGGCTCGTGACGAGCCGCGCGTGGCTCGGGTGGAGGTTCTCGAGCACGATGCGCTCGTTGGGCCGCAGCGCCTCGAGCTGCTGGTCCCACGGCGCGGCGAGGGCGAACGAGGCGTCGTCGATCGGCCACGGCGCGTCGGCGTCGCCGCGCGCGGCCGCGTTGCCGGCGTGGGCGGCGCGCAGGGGCCAGTGCGGCGCGATGGGCCCGAGCCCGACCGACTCGAAGTCGCCGGCGCTCCCGGCGGGCGTCTCGATCTGCACGATGTTCGGCAGCGCGCGCTTGCCATGCGAATCCACCTCGGCGCGCACGCCGACCGGGTTCAGCGTGCCCGGACCGCCCGCGGCGCGCTCGTAGCGCAGCGCCATCTTCGTGAACGCCGCCGGCTCGCTGACGGAGCCGTCGGGCAAGAGCGCGCGATCACCGATGACCGCGAGCGCCTTGTCCACGTCACCGACGATCACGCGCACCGCGACGCGCGACCGCGCGACGCCGCCGGGCGCGAACGCGCTGCCCACGACCATGAGCTCGGCGCGCGGCTTCGACGGCACGAAGTCGCTCGGCGCGTGGAGGCTCTTCTCGGGATCGTCGTCCCAGTGATCGTCGCGCTCGTTGGGATCCTCCTGCTCGTCGGCGAGCGGCGACTCGCCGGGGCGGAGCGCGTACGTCGCCTTGCAGACCAGCGTGAGCATCCGCGCCTGCGCGGCGCGCCAGCCGA